>JAYWHF010000267.1:0-3866 GCA_043777855.1 Gammaproteobacteria bacterium
TCTAGAGACGGCTTCCCCAAAAACTCCAACCCCTGCAAATAATAATCATAGGCCGTAACATCGCCCGTCAACTTCAAGGGCGCGGGGCGGAAATTTTGCAGCTTAAATTCCTTCGCTAAATATTTTGCAATTTCACCGACTAATCTATCCTGCAAAATAAAAATATCTTTATAGGCGCCATCTAACTTTCCGCCCGCGATTTGTACGTTGCCATCGCGGCGAGATATGCGATACACAATGCGTAAATTGTCGCCAATTTTTTGTACGCTGCCTTCAAGTTTAATCGGTGCATGTATGCCTTTTTCGGATTCTACAATATAAACATCACGCATGTCTGCTAATTGTGAGCGCACGGCTTCGGTGATGCCCGATGAAAAATAATCTGACTTGCCATCTTCGTTCATAACATTTTGAAAATTTGCAATTTCTACATAGTTGGCGGTATAGCCCGGCACTAACCAACGGGGAATAAAATAAAAACCGGCGGCAATCAGTAATGTAACCGTGACCATGATGGGGTAACGATACGCCACTATTTTTTTGCTGCAGGCTTGCCAAAAATAATGCAGATGGTCGCGCCAACCTAAGCCAGTAGGTTTAATTAAATAGGCGCGAATTTTTTGTTCGATATTTTTCAGTGCTTGAATGCCCAGTGGTTTTATGGGCTCGCGCAAGTCTAAGCGTATATCGTCATACACGGCTTTGGATATACAAATGCCATCGGCAACGGCGAGTGGCTCTAGGCGAGCGGCTATATTGACGTCATCACCTAAGACGGCATTGTCTCGTAATAAAACCTGGCCTTTGTGAATGCCGATGCGTGTTTGTAATGGTGGTAAATCTTTTTCTCTGCCTTGATTAAATACGTACAAATGTTTTTGTATTGCGATGGCGGCTGTTACGGCAGCGAGAGGCGTATCAAAACGCGAAAAAATAGCGTCGCCTGCAAACTCTATAAAGGTACCGCCTTGCTCGGCGATGTGTGCTAACAAAATATTGCGGTAATCGCCGAGCATTTCGATGGTAAGTGCTTCATCGCGGCCCATTAGGCGCGAGTAACCCACTATGTCGGTAAACATTAAGGTGAGTTCGCGGTGCTCTTGTGGTGCTGGTCTTTTTTGGGGGGCTAGGTTCTCAGGCCGGGCGGCGTTCTGAGGCAAAGCAACATCATTCTCTTGCGTGCGCGCGAGACTCGGTTGTTTAAGCGCTGAAGGTTTTGTTTTAACTTCTACCATGCGGCAGTTTGCTCCACCTATGCGATGACGGTTTGAAGCAGCCTTGCGTGAACGTTGAGTGAGCTTTTTCGAAACCGGAAATCTCAGGGATGCGATTATTCGTTTGTTTGCGGATAATTACAACCGGAGAAGCGCTGCAAAGCCTGTAGGACATTGTCCATAACGGCCATGACGGCCCACTGTTTGAGCCACTTTCTAGCCGGGTGTATTGGTGCCAATTAGGTATGATGGCAATATTTCTCACAAATAATGGTAGTATTCCCTTTACTTCCCACCCTCCTATCTAACCACGAAGACTAAACGGCTATGTTAGAAAATGTAAGTTTATTTGCCGCTATACCTGCACACTATCTTGCGCAATTGGAAAAGCTCAGCGTATTGCGCAAATACCCCAAGAATACGGTGTTAGTGACGGAGGGCGATGAATCTACGCACTTGTACATCCTGCGTAAGGGTACGGCGAGTGCTTATCTCAATAATGAAGACGGGCGCCAAGTAAATTTAAATTACATGCACGAAGGCGATTATTTTGGTGAGCTTTCATTGCTGGATGGAAAACCCCGCTCGGCCTCTGTGATGACCGTGACGGATTGTGAAATTATTCTGATATCGAAAACCAGCTTCCATGAGTTAATTAATGCGCACCCCGACTTCGCCATGTTGTTGCTAACAGAACTTACGCGCCGTGTTAGGGCCCTGACGGACAGCGTAAAAGACATGGCCTTGCTGGATGTTTACGGAAGAGTGAGCGCTGCCCTTGAGAAATTGTGCGATGAGAATAAACGCATTCACAGCCCTAAAGTAACGCATCAGGATATTGCCAACATGGTGGGTTCTTCGCGCGAGATGGTTAGCCGCATCATGAAGCAGTTGCTCATCGGCGAATATATTGTGCAGTGCTCAGGCTACATTGAAATTAAAAAATCCCTGCCGCGTTATTGGTAAATCTTAGCGTGCGCGGCACTTGCTGCCACCTCCCTCGACACCGGCGACAACCTATTGACTCTGAGGACTTAACTCGCCTTGCCTGTGAAGTTAGCTCGCCTTACCTGTGGAGTAAGCTCGCCTTGCCTGAAAAGATAACTCGCCTTAATAGACCCCGGTAAAGTTCAAGAACCAGCCTTTGTAATTGAAATCGATATTGGTGAGGTCGTCGCTGAAATCCGTAAAGTTGTAGCCAGCGCCGATGCGCAGGTTAGCGCCGATATGCCTGTCGACCCCCAGCAACCAGCCGAGTCTGCGGCTGTCGTTTTCTTTGACATTCAACCAACGGTATTCGGCCAGAGCATCCCACTTGTAAAAGGTTTCCAAGCGAATTTGCATGGCCGCAAAGCGAGCTGTGCTGTCAAACCACTCGCCGGTATTGCGGCCAAGCCGCGCTTGGCCGTGACGATAGGCCAGCTTGCTCGCCACTTCCCAGCGTTTGGTCAGCCGATAGACGCCTTCAAAGGCGAGTATTCGGCTGCGCTGGTCGTAATCAGTAAAGGTGTCTTGACCGAGGCTACTCAGGTCGTATAGGTAGGTGTACTTGCCGAGCAGGTTGAGACGGTCATTTGCCGCTGGGCGATAGGAGAAACCGACATTGGTTTCGGTAAAGCGTGCATCGGCTTCGGGATCATTTTTGTCATCGGTATGGCTATAGTTGACACGGCCTGCTAGGCGCCAATCTTCATTCACGCGATAGAGTAAGCGGTTAGTGGTTACCCATTGCTCCCGCTCTTCGAGGCCAGAGTCTCGCCGCAGCTCAACCTTGCTGTTCCAGCTAGCGTCTGGGGTTACATAGCCACCGTTGATACTCCCAGCCTTGCGCTCCACTATGCCCAGAGGGCTTTCGAGCTGCGCATCTTGCAGCATAAAGCCAAGATTCCAGTTTTGGCTGGGGTAAAAATCCATGCCGAAATTGTGGGCGATACCTGAGCTTTGGCCCTCTTTCAAGGACTGGCTTTCGTTGAACAGATTGGTTTTGTTGTTCACTCGCCAACGCTGCCCTAGGGTCAAACCACTGGGGCGACTTGCGTCAAATAAGGGATCTGTCGAGCCCTCGTCTGACCAGGTGTAGCCGCTGTAAAGCGAATGTTCATTGCTCAGGCGATATTCACCATTGAGGTTAGTTGCTTGACCGCGATCGCCGTCGGTGATTTCGGCGCTCAGGGATGACAAATCGCCGAAAAGATACCGGCTACCCAAGGTAACTGAATCATTATCGCGATAATTGCCACTGTCGTTACTCAGGGTTTTCTGCCCGGTGATCGAGCCTTCCAGAGACGGTGAAAAACGCCGAGCGTAACGCAGCGCGCCCAAACTGCCATCGGCTGAAAAACCGGCTCGGGTTTCCGTGATTTTGCGTAATTCAGCGGCCAGGGAATCTTGTTCGTTGATGCGCCACTCCAGCAAGGCATTGGTTTGTTTGAAGGCATCATTGCCGCGCTCGGCATTGGAATAACGGCTGGTTAAGCGCCAGTTATCGTTGATTTGCCCCGCCGCTTCAACACCGGATTCTTCTACCACCAAGCCCTGATCGAAGCGCGCCACGGAAAAGTTTTGATCGACGTCGCGCTGCCAAGCACCCAAGGTCCACTCGCGCCGAGTCCAACCCAGCTCGGCTAGATTGGCCCGCACTTCTGCCCCGGT
>JAYWHF010000268.1:0-3863 GCA_043777855.1 Gammaproteobacteria bacterium
ATCGCAAGGGCTGCCCAACCTATAACTATGTCGAATAAATAACCCCAAAATACTTCAGCAAAGAGAAATATCATGGCTATAAACGCCACTCAGTGGACAGGTTATAAGTCCGTTCAACTTTTGATGAACATCATCGTTAGCGCAACCGTACTATGCGGGCAACATGGCCTAGCTCAATCAAGTGCTGGTTCAAAGACTAGTAAACGCGTTGATCCTAACGAATTGATTGGGTTAAAAAATTATGGCATTGCAACTTATCCGAATGGATGGAAAAGAAATCTTGCTGATGGCTACGGAGCAAATGGGCCAGGGTTAAGTGGCTTGGTTAACAAGGACACCGGGCAATTTGCGTTTATTTTGATCAAAATGTCTGATGAAGGTTTCATGGAAAAGACGCGGACTTGGACTGTAATGGATGCCATAGAAATCAAAGCTGATCCAACGAATGATTTCAGAATCGCACGCCGCTGTTACTTTGGTGAAAAGCCGAAAAAACTGTCCGAAGCGATAGTTGCTGAAGTACGTTTCAAAAATCGATGTGACTTGACCACAAAAAATATCCAGCGCTCTTGGCGTATCGATACCAAAGCTTTTAAGTTTGAGCAGCTCACAGACATCAAAGGACTGAATTGCGAGTATGCACATGTTTCAGTCGGTGAACCCGATGATCGCAAGGGCTGCCCAACTTTCAACTACGTCGAATAAATAATCCAACCACACAACATAGAGAGAAATATCATGGCTATCAAACGTAATTATTCATACATCGTCAACGCTCAAGGGCAACGTACTTCCAGTAATTTTGGGCCACGCCTTGATCCAATCACTGGTGCATGGGCAGGACATGGAGGTGTTGATGTCGCAGTTTCTCAGAATACTCCAATCCGAGCAGCTGCAAATGGCGAGGTGTATGCAAGAGTAGAAAAGCCGAACGGGTATGGCTATATGATCATAGTTGCTCACCCCAATAGTACTAACCCAACCAGCTTCACCCTCTACGGCCATCTTTCTGAACTACCAACTTTAGTAAAAGGTACGGCTGTTGTAGCCGGGCAGCAAATTGGACTTTCGGGGAATACAGGAAGAAGTACTGGCCCTCATTTGCATTATGAAGAACGTGAAATACCAACAGGAGTTGTCTTCAGCACAGGAACAGATGAAGAGCGCTACGCCTCATTCTTCAGTGCCAAACCCGTCAATCCAGCCGTTGACAAATTTGGCTTCGAACTTGCAGCGACTGCACGTGAGATGGATGCGTTATCGCCAAACACGCCATTTGCTCAAGTTATGGCTCGACTCGAATCTCGTGATCAACCAAACAATGGTTATGGAGGCTGGAATAAAGAGGGTGGCGGCATCGGCGCTGTTGGACGCTACGGTCTTCGCGCTTCCGCATTGAAAGCAATCGGATGGATGAATGAGGATGGTACTTTTACTGAGAAGGCAATAGTACATGGCGTTACCAGCGCTGAAACGTTGCGTGACACACCTGCCGCTCAGGAAGCAGCACGTGTGCTGTATATGTCAGTGCTCAAAGATGAACTCAAAAACAACGGCGTTTGGGAAGCAACGGTTGGGCTGCGAGTGAATGGTGACGGCACTTTAGTGACAGAGGCTGGAATCATTGCTGCAGCATGGAAAGAAGGTGCTAGAAATGTCTCTTTGTGGTCAGATGAGGAGTCTGGTGCAACACAAAGAACCAATATTGAATTCCGTCTAAAGCAATTCGAACTAACTAATTTAGCGCCAGGAGTCTTCGCTCCAAGCGCACTACCGCCTATTCCAAATGGTGAACTTGCCATTGACCCCATCTACCAAGCCGCCCTAGACTCCGCCTTCTTTGGCACCGTGCCCGGCGCGCCCGCCGATGCTGTATTCGTTCCTATCCGCGCCACGGGCACACCCGTGCAGTCGCCCAGCAACCCGACAGAAGATTACGTCAACTCCCACATCATCCCCGGACGCGATGGCAAGACATTGCTCTTTCCCGGTGGCACCAGCATCACTTTGGGTGCTGGCGAGGCTTATCACCTATCCTCTGACCTCAAAACCGTCACCATCGCGCGCCCCGCAGAAGGCGGCGTTTACATCAAAACCATTTACAACACGCAACTGCGCAGCGTAGGCGGCTCAGTCGTCATCGGCGAAGGCACACCCGGACGCATCGTTCTCAAGGTCAACGATCCCTTAGCCGTCAACATTGATCGTGTTGAAGGCGGCATTGTGATCGATGCAGGCAACACCATCTACACCACCAACAGCAGCACAGGCGCAGCCGTGCTCATCGTCAACTCGCGTGATGCGCAGGGTAATGCGGTCTCAACGGTCAAGATTCGCAGCAATGCGCAGGAGCCTTTGACTGAAGTGGCGGGTGCGCAAGGCGCAGCCGTGCTCTCCAATGGCACGGTCAAGATTTACACTGAGCAAGGTGTGCGCACCTTTGAGCAAGGCACGCTCTCTGCGGCTGAACCTGTGCCTACCAGCAATCCTCAAGGTGCGGATAGCCTCAATGAGTTCATCAACAAAGATCGAACCCCAGAGCCAACGCCAACCAGTCCTCCCAATCCCTCAGATGCAACCGAAGAGTTAAGCGGCAATCTGGAGCCTTGGCTCACCGAACTAGCTAATCAGCTAGATGCTGGAAATGTCAGCCTGTATGCGAGCGGCGGTGCGCAAGACTCTGGCCGCGTCTTTGGCTTTGAAGATGATTTTGTGTATCGCGGCAAAGATGCCAATGGTTTCATCCGTCTGGAAACGCTCGGCGGTGATGGTCAGTCTGCCTTGCCTGCCGGGCTGGCGGTTTATTACGACACAGAAACCCGTCAATTCATCTTGCCTGCTAAAGATGACACCGGCCCGATGTTGGTCAATGTCAATTCTGGCGCTGCGGTTGCGCTTTTTAACGGGCAACCCAAGCCGCAAGGTTGGGGATTTGATACAAGCACGAGCAACCAACTTGAATATCAGTCTTGGGACACGATCAGCAGCGGCAATTTGGAAACCGTCTGCACCGCGCTTGCAGGCAGTTGGGTCAGTTTCTCGGTCGATGAAGGCGCAGATCAATTGACTGGTATCGCCTCCATCAATGGCATGAGCATTTCTGCCACAAGCAACGGCATTGATCCGCAAGACTTGGCTGCTTGGGGATTTGGGTTTGAAGGGATTGATGCGACAGATGCTCGCGTATCCTCCCTCCTGGCCGCCCTCGACCCCGCCAACACCGCCACCCCCGGCTGGACATCGCCTAGCGTCGTGCAAACCGACACAGGCAACGGCATCCTGCGCCGCAGCCTTGATCTGGGCAACGGCATCACTTTATCTAACGACCGGCAAGACAACCCCAATCCCAATGGCGCAGACACTGTGCTGGGCGCCTCCATGCAATGGAGCGGCGCAAGCAGCAGCGGAGTCTCCTCGTATTCCGCCACCGGCCAAGAGCTGCATCGCCAAGAGCAATACCGCCTAGAGCTGGGCAGCGGCCTGTGGCAGATCACCACCCGGGATTACGATTTCAATGGATTCAGCACCAACGACAGTTTGGGCAACGGAGGCGGCAACACCCCGTATGCCGCCCAGCTTCGCGTGAAGAGCGAAATCTACCAAGCCGATACCAGCGCCCATGCTGCGCCGGGCACGCTGATCAACATTGGCAAGAACACTGAGCTGGTGTTTACGGCAAACACTTCTGGCAATACGGGCGGCGGCTCTGATGGCTCAGGTGGCTCAGGCGGCAACACCAGCGATTGGACGGTGAGTCAAGTCGTTCAGTTGGCGGGACAAGGTTTTGACAACTCGGCCAGCGGGCAGCTGAGCAGCAATTACCAAGGCGCTATCGCCGATCTGAACTATGCCAACACGCAACC
>JAYWHF010000269.1:0-3863 GCA_043777855.1 Gammaproteobacteria bacterium
ATTGCCTACAGCTCTGAAGCTGCTGTCGCCTTTGCCGACACATCGATGGAAGCGGTGAGTTACTACGCCATTAAAGCCTCCAGCGAACTAGCCGCCGAACGCGGCAAATACTCAACGTTTGAGGGCTCATTGTGGAGCCTAGGCATATTGCCGTTGGACTCTATCGAAAAGCTCGTGCAAGAGCGCGGTGAGAAGTACATCAAAGTTGACCGCAGCCACACCCTCGATTGGGACTCATTGCGCGCTCAGGTGAAAACCCAAGGCATGCGCAACTCCAATGTGATGGCGATTGCCCCTACGGCGACCATCTCCAATATCACCGGCGTAACTCAATCCATCGAGCCGACTTACCAAAACCTCTACGTGAAGTCGAACCTCTCCGGCGAATTCACCGTGGTGAATCCACACCTAGTACACGACCTTAAAGCACGCGACCTATGGGACGGCGTGATGGTAAACGACCTTAAATACTACGAAGGCTCAGTGCAAAAAATTGACCGCATACCGGATGACCTGAAAGCCATCTATGCGACGGCGTTTGAAGTAGAGCCACGCTGGATTATCGAAGCCGCCAGCCGCCGACAAAAGTGGATCGATCAAGCGCAAAGCCTAAACCTCTACATCGCTGGCGCTAACGGCAAAAAATTGGATATTACCTATCGCATGGCGTGGTACAGCGGCCTTAAAACAACGTATTACCTACGCGCCTTGTCTGCCACAACGACCGAAAAATCCACCATCAATACGGGCTCATTGAACGCCGTATCAGCCGGTGGCAGCAGCGATATGGCAGCAGCAGCGGCACCAGAAAAAACAACCCAGGCATTTGCGTCGATCGAAGCCACCAGCTATGCGAAAGCGGCGCCCGTGCCACTGGCGTGCTCAATTGATAACCCTGATTGCGAGGCTTGCCAATAGCGCCTACTGCGCTCGACTGATTTTCGTTGAAGACGGTTTTAAAAAATGCTCACAGATTGAAGGAACAATTTGCACGGCGAAGCCGCCCGAAAGGGCGAAGTGCATGGAAGCGCGGAGTGAATTACTTTATGTAAACTCCGCTTTTTAAAACCATCTTCGCCTCAATCAGCCTTCGCTCGCTACGGCGCTATAGATTTAGCAAATAACACTAAACGAATTGAAAAACAAAGAGGAACACTATGCTTAGCTGGGATGATTTCGACACAGAAGAGACCATTAGAGAAGTGCTTAAAGAAGCAGGCAAAGAGGCGGCGCGTCAAGACTTGCTCAACACCGCGCCCCTCGTCCAAGCGCCGGTTATGCAAATCGCACAAACCGAAGCGCCTGACACCACCTTTGCCGCAAGCAGCAACGAAGCCGGCATCAGCCCAGAGCTGGTAGAAGCACGCGCCGCACTCGCCGCCTTAGACCCAGCACCCGGCATCGCAGAGCTGGAAATGGGAGCGCATCGCATTCAAGTTGATGAAAAACAAATGATCAACTGCCGCGCCGACCTCAACCAACTCGTACCCTTCAAATATGACTGGGCCTGGCAGAAATACCTCGACGGCTGCTCTAACCACTGGATGCCGCAAGAAGTCAACATGACCGCCGATATCGCACTTTGGAAAGGCAAAGAAGGCCTTACCGAAGACGAACGCCGCGTGATTATGCGCAGCCTAGGCTATTTCTCCACGGCCGATTCGTTGGTGGCAAACAACCTCGCGCTCGCCATTTACCGCCTCATCACCAACCCCGAATGCCGCCAGTACATTTTGCGACAATCGTTTGAAGAAGCGATTCACACCCACGCCTATCAATATTGCATTGAATCATTAGGTATGGACGAAGGCGAAGTCTTCAACATGTACCGCGAGTTACCCTCAGTCGCCAATAAAGCCGCCTGGAGTTTGAAACACACGCAAGCACTGAGCGACCCAACCTTCAACACCGGCACACCGGAAACCGATCAAGAATTGCTGCGCAATCTGGTAGCGTTTTACGTCGTCACCGAAGGCATTTTCTTCTACTGCGGATTCAGCCAAATCCTCAGCATGGGCCGCCGCAATAAAATGACCGGCGTCGCCGAACAATTCCAATACATATTGCGCGACGAATCCATGCATTTGAATTTTGGTATCGATGTCATCAACCAAATCAAATTAGAAAACCCCCACCTCTGGACAGCAGACTTCCAACAAGAAGTGATTCAAATGATCCTGCAAGGCACAGAGCTGGAAATTCAATACGCTCGCGATTCCATGCCACGCGGAATTTTGGGCATGAATGCGGTGATGATGGAAGAGTATTTACATTTCATCGCCAATCGTCGCTGTGCGCAGGTTGGGTTGAAAGAACAATATCCGGGTGCGCAGAATCCGTTTCCTTGGATGAGTGAGATTATGGATTTGAGAAAAGAGAAGAATTTTTTTGAGACTAGAGTTATTGAGTATCAGACTGGTGGGGCGTTGAGTTGGGATTAAGCGTGTAATGAAATACTCAACACAGGGCGCTTCTGATGATGTTCTTTCTCTTTTTTCTGGTGCCGGCGGGCTTTCCTATGGATTTCATTTAGCAGGACTAAAACCAGTAGCAGGTGCTGAAATTGATTCTGATGCATGCAAAACATATCGAAATAATTTGGAGTCTGAATGCTTCGAATTAGATTTAAGTACAGCTAATCCAAATTTTTTTGCTAACACTCTTCGAGGCAAAGAACCATTTGCTGTTATAGGAGGACCACCATGTCAAGGCTTTAGCACGGCCGGTGCAAAAAATGCATTTGATCCCCGAAACGCTTTAATTTTTAATTATTTAGAAATTGTCAGAAAAGTTAATCCACGTTGGTTTGTTTTTGAAAATGTTGAAGGCCTACTTACCTCTGGTCGAGGAGAGGCTGTAACTGCGTTAGTAGAGCAATTTTTGATGCTTGGTTATTCAGTGCGCTTACAAAAAGTAAATTTTGCTGCTTATGGAATACCTCAAACCAGAAAAAGAGTTGTAATAATTGGCAACAGACTGGGAATTGATTTCGATTTCCCACCAGAAACACACTCCTTTGATTCAGGCAAATCTAAGAAACTATCTATAAAGCCATTCGCACCGACAATACAAGAAGCAATAATTGGTTTAGGTTCAGCAGCTTTGCTGAAATCTTTACGTGTTGATTATTCCTCATCAGCTCCTTTATCTAATTACGATGCATTAATGCGAAAAGAAAATAATAGACACTCAGTATCTCTACATTGGCACACTACTGACAAAGAAGAAATAAATCGACTAATAATGCTTGCTCCAGGTCAGTCAATGAAACATCTTCCAGAAGAGCTATGGCATCCATCTTTTCGTAAACGTGCATTTCGTAGAGTTAGCGATGGTACACCCTCCGAAAAACGAGGCGGCGCGCCTTCGGGAATAAAACGTTTACAATCTAATTTTAATAGCCTCACCATTACCGGTGCGGCCTCCCGTGAGTTCATACATCCGACAGAAAATCGCCCTCTTACTTTAAGAGAATGCGCAAGGTTACAAAGCTTTCCAGATAAATATGAATTTTCAGGACCTATAAATGCTATTGCGCAACAAATCGGGAATGCAGTTCCACCACAAGCTGCTCTCCGCTTAGCACAGCATATTATGGAATTGGATGCGAGATTTGGAAGCGATCTGGGTGTATCACACTACAAAAAAAAGACACCACAACTCATTGGCTTTAATCTCACTGATGCTTTTGGAATGAGCGGAGCATTACGCGAAACTGAAAGTCGCTTAAATAAACTTTTACAACCAAATTTATTTTAATTTATGGCACGCGACTCGAGATTAAATGCAGAAAGTCAAACATTTTTGACTAATATAATGACACTGGGGAAAACAACCGAGTTGCCAATTCTCCTTACAACTTA
>JAYWHF010000270.1:0-3847 GCA_043777855.1 Gammaproteobacteria bacterium
CGGGGTCGCCAAACACACTTCTATCACAAAATACTTGATTCGTTGGCGCACGCTCGCTCCAAAGCGTTGTTGCACCAAAACGAACAATTTTTTTACCACTAAAATTACAGTAGCCACCTTCAGCCGCACAATTCGTCCATGCCACGTCAGCTACTTGGCATGACTTTGCAGTGTATTGAATCGGATCACCAAAAACACCGTTACCGCAGGCTACTTGATTCGTGTAAACACCTTCGGACCAAGTGGTACCAGCACCATAACGTACTTTCTTTGTTCCACTGAAATCACACATTTCATATTCATTTGCACAAGCAACCCAATCTGAAGCAGGCGGGCTGGATGAAGCCGCAGAGCTCAGAGCACGGCTACTTGGAGCCACACTACTCTTCGGCATACTGCTCGGAGCTACGCTGCTAGGTGCTAAGCTACTTTTTGCCATACTACTCGCTGCAACAGCGCCGCAAACATCACCGCTGACCACGGGAACTTCTGCGTCACCGGTTTTGTTCACCGACAAACCTAGGCTATAGGAAGCGCCTGGCGCTATATTGATGCTCCAACCTTTCGGTTCAGTAACAGAAATATTTTTAGCGCCCGGTGCTGGAAAAGTGGCGTTCCATCCGTGATCCAACGTACTGCGGCTGTAGCTCCAACTTAAATTAAATTTTGTGATTGCAGCACTACTGCGATTAGTAATCGTAATTTTACCGTTATTGCCACTCGCCCAAGGGCTACCGTCAATAGTGTAAATGCAGGTTGCATAAGATGGATGCACAATACAAAACAGCCCAAGTGTTGCTAATAGACGGTAAAGCTTTTTAGATGGAAACATAGTGAATGACTCTCAAAGTAGTTATTATTTAGCAAAAACTAATTGCCGAATTGCATTTAGTTTTTCTATTACTTAAAAATACTGCCAGTAAGCTCGACAGCTCACTTCGCGAAAAAAACTACCTCGCTAAAAAACCATTGTTATCAACATTGTTTAACACTTTCGTGATGTTACTTTGAGAGAGTATTGCTCTATTAAAATCGTACAATCCGAACCTCATCACATCATTGTCATTGTCACCCTCATGACCCAAACCAAATGTGTGCCCGATTTCATGAGCCAAACCACCAACCTGCCGTTGCTGCCAACTGTCTCTTGATCCATCGTTGATCTCTAATGCCGCCATATCATGCTTACTCAACACCACGAAATTAGGTCTTCCATTGGCGGCGCCGGCACTGGTGAAATTTGTCCAAATTACGTAGCGATAGCGATGATTGTTATCGCCCCAGAAGGTGTTATGGAGTGAGAAAACCTCGTTAGCCGCATTGTTTAAGCCATTCCACGCAACGCTGCTTCCCGTTGTTTCATACCAATTGCTATCGTGAAGGCCATAGACAATTTTTACGGGCATGACCGACGTTGTTTTAAAGCTAAAATTGCCTTTTAGGCTAAACCAATCCTGAGCCAATTTAATTGAGCTGTTCATGCGAGATAGTAACAAGTCTCTTTTTGAACCACTGTATTCCTGTAATTTGTCCGTGGGAATCAACCAAACAAATCGGTAAACATACTCTGGATCAACGGAGGCTGCTGTTGTTTGGCAAGTTTTAGCAACTCCAGAAATTGGATCACCAAAGGTGGTGTTGTTGCAAGGAACAGAACCTATTACGGTAGCTTCTTTCCAACTAGCACCCGCACCGTAACGAACACGCTTTGTGCCGTTAAGAGTACAAGTTTGGTTTTCGTTGGCGCAGGCTGTCCACAGACTATTGCCACTCACTTTTTTTAACTCAAGCCAATTGATATTAAAATTGCCGCTTTGCACTTGTATGCGCAATGTTTTATTACCCGCCGTAAGTGCACCAATATTTTTACTCAGTGTTGTCCAACTCTGCCATCCACCGGTTGCACCAACGGTAAAAGTGCCGCCCAAAGTACTGCCACCAATTTGCACCGTAAACACACTATTTCCCGGCACGGATGCAACGCGAATATCGAGTTGATAGTTGCCCGCTTGGGTCACATTAATTGGATACTCAAGCCATTCATTGGTTTCAATCCAACCCACGTTGTAACCAGAACCTGTATCGCTCGTTGTTTCGATATCAACATTGTCATTGCGAAATCTTCCACCGGCGTTACCCGCTGAGGTATCGAAATAATTCACATAGTTCTCGGCTTGAATTCGACCGGGAACATTGTCCACCGCGTAAGCACCGACTGAAAAAAAGAATAGTACAACAGAAAAAATTAAATGCTTCATGGTTATAATTACCTATCAAAGATCTGATTAATGGAAGTTACTTTTTTATATGTTGACCATGACTATTTATTATTAAAATATTTTATTTTTAATCGTTAGAAGGAGCAGTCCGTTGATACAACTGACGAATTTCATTGGCTATATGGCCGCTGTCTGGAGCATTAGCGAGCTCAAGCGCTACCCGCTAACCACCAGAAGTTAGACTCTAGGCATAGAAGCTAGCGAGACTCGACGACACCCAAAGAAGTTATAACTTGATTTGGTTTCGCAACCAGCCAGCCCACATTATCAGAATTACTTTTGACAATATTTTTATTGCTGTCAAAAAAATTACACAATTTGCCATCGTCAGAATAAATGTAAAATCCATATTGCATACAATCATTTTGTGGCCCAGCATGATCGAGCCCAAAAATGTGCCCAAATTCATGGGCGACATGCCCTGTGCAATGAGCGGCATACTGATCAGGATAAGGAAAGTTATACCCGCCATTGTCACCGACCAAACAGGTAAGATCATCCCCATCCATCCATGCACCACCGTAATTCGCCCCTACTCGTCCATCAGCTCGCGTTGTAGGGTAATTGACTATTCTGACCTTTGGATCATACGCAGCAAGTCCTAGTTTTCTATGAACTTCATTTTTAATATTTTCCAAACGATACCATCGCGGATCGGTGTTAGCGCCATCTGGATTATTAACATACCACGCAGAATCATTGTCCCCGTAGATAACGTCAACTGCTTTATCGTACAAGTAGAAAGTTCCATCAAATTGCGTGAACCAATAATTCTGGAAAGCAAATGCTTGCTGGGCAATGGCTCTGTAGTGTGCGGTATTAAATGTTTGGCCTTTTTCGACAAAATAGACAAAGCGCACAAGATTTTTTTGTACGTCAACTGGAGTGGGCCTAGCCTCAGCAGGTAATGCGAAGGGCGCCGTCTGGCAGGTTTTGAAGGTATTAGGAACCGGATCGCCAAAGGTTGCATTATTGCAGGGCGCTGAGTTTATAAAAACATCCTCTCTCCATTTTGAACCTTCGCCATAACGAACTCGCTTGGAGCCAGAAAAGCTGCACAGTTGATTTTCAGCGGCGCAATTAGTCCAAACCGTATTGCCACCCACTTTTTTTAACTCAAGCCAATTGATATTAAAATTGCCGCTCTGCACTTGTATGCGCAGTGTTTTATTACCCGCCGTAAGCGCGCCAATATTCGTGCTCACGGTGGTCCAGTTTTGCCAAGCACCCGTTGCATTCACAGTAAGGCTATTACCCAAAGTACTGCCGCCGATTTGCAGGGTGAAGGCCCCGCTGCCCGGTAGCGATGCCACACGAGCATCGAGTTGATAAGTACCCGCTTGAGTCACGTTAATCGCGTACTCCAGCCATTCGCCTCCGGCGATCCAACCAACATTGTAACCACCGCCCGTGTCGCTGGTCGTTTCAATATCGACACTATCAGCACGAAATCTTCCACCAGCATTACCCGGTGTCGTATCAGAATAATTGATATAGTTTTCGGCTTGAATGCGGCCGGGAACAGTGTCCACTGCGTAAGCACCGACCGAAAAAAAGAATAGTACAAC
>JAYWHF010000271.1:0-10871 GCA_043777855.1 Gammaproteobacteria bacterium
TTCGGCAAAATTGCGCTGCGTTATCACGATCCGCGCCGCTTCGGTTGTTTATTGTGGATTGAGGGTGAGAGTAGTCCGCAAGAGCACCGTCTTCTTAACAAGCTAGGCCCTGAACCTTTGACAGAAGAGTTCACCCCAGATTACTTGTTTGCCCGCAGTCGTAAACGTAACCAAGCGGTAAAACAATTTATTATGGACAGCCACATAGTTGTGGGAGTAGGCAATATTTACGCAAATGAATCTTTGTTTTTGTCTGCCGTCAAACCTATTCGCAAGGCTCACGCATTGACGCGTAAGAATTGTGAAGACCTTGTCGACAACATCAAAAGAATTTTGCAGCACTCGATTGAACAAGGAGGTACAACGTTGCGCGACTTTGTTGGCGGTGACGGAAAGCCGGGCTATTTTAAACAACAATTGTTGGTTTATGGGCGCGGTGGCGAGGATTGCAAAAATTGTGGAAGAGCGTTGAAAGAAATTCGAATGGGTAGTCGTACAACCGTTTATTGTGTGGACTGTCAAAAGTGACTAGCAGTAAGCGATTGCTGCTAATAGCCACTAAATTTTTTACAGTGCCTATTCATTGGTCTTGCGCAGAGACGTTACTTTAACTTGTTGAATTCTTCGGCCTTCCATGATGGTGATTTCAAATGAAAATCCTGAAATCACGAGTGTTTCGCCTTTTACAGGGATGTGCTGCAATTGCTCCAGCAAAAGGCCCGCAAGCGTAAAATAATCGCCCTCTTCACGCTCTAATTTTATCTCAAGTAATTCTTCCAGTTGTTCAAGCGCTATGCTGGCGTCCAGTAGCCAGCCATTTTCTTGTGCAATCACAAGAGGTGTTTCGTTGCTGTCGGCAAGTTCGCCTGCAATAGCGGCGAGTAAATCGCTGGTAGTGACTATGCCGATAATACTGCCGTATTCGTCGATAACAATCGCTAGAGGAACAGCTTCTTGGCGGAGCATCTCCAGTACGTTAAGCGCGCTTGTCCCTTCGGGAACTGCCAAGGGCTCTGCAGCCAGCTCAGCGAGATTTAAGGGCTGATTGCTAAGTGCAGCGGTCAACAGATCACGGCTCTGGACAACCCCCACCAAATTATCCAACTCATCGCGGGCAACCAATAAACGCGTTTGTGGCGTTGTCTTTAACACCGCAAGCAAGTCTTCTGGCGTGGCGTTTACATCTACCCAAACGATATCAGGACGAGGTGTCATCAAGGACTGAACCGAGCGATCAGTCAATTGCAGTACGCTGCGAATCATTTGCCGTTCGCTGTTTTCAAAAACCAATTCCTCGCCTTGAGGCTTAGCGACAGTGACGCTATCGTTGCCCTCCTCGTCCGCATCCGAGCTTCCACCGAGGAGCTTAAGCACGGCCTCGGCGGTACGATCACGCAGTGGCCGTTCGCCAATAATATTGCGCGTGCGATTTGAATGCGCCAGTTGATTGAAAAATTCAATCAGTACCGAGAACGCAATGGCTCCGTAGAGGTAGCCCTTGGGAATATGTATTCCCGCGCCCTCGGCGACTAAGCTAAAGCCGATCATCAATAAAAACCCGAGACATAGCATGACCACGGTAGGATGTTTGTTGACGAAGTCGGTGAGCGCTTTGCTGGCAATAATCATCAGGCTCATAGCAATAATCACTGCAGCCATCATAATCGACAAATGCGAAACCATTCCGACGGCAGTAATAACCGCATCAAGTGAAAAAACCGCATCAAGAATCACAATTTGAGTTATGACCGCCCAAAATGCCGCATGGACTCGTGGCCCGCGCGCGGCTATAACCTTCCCTTCGAGCCTTTCATGGAGTTCAACGGTAGCTTTGAAGAGTAAAAAAAGGCCGCCAAAAATCAGAATTAAATCGCGCCCTGATAAGACGTGATCAAATACTGTGAATAAGGGTGCCGTGAGAGTCACGAGCCAAGATATGCCCGTGAGTAGACCAAGGCGAAACACGAGCGCGAGGCTGAGCCCTATGATTCGAGCGCGTTCACGCTGGTGCTTAGGTAGTTTGTTGGCTAGCACGGCAACAAAAATGAGATTATCTATGCCTAAGACTATTTCGAGCACGATTAATGTCAGTAAACCAAGCCAAGCGGTGGGGTCGAAAAGCCATTCCATTAGCCTAGGCCTCGGCAAAGGGCTGAGACGCTAAACCGTGTAACGGGAAAAAGGGAGGGCATTTATAATCCAGGGTGGCCTACTGAATGGCGATTCTACTTTACCTGCGATGACAATGCCTAGCACGGCGACCCACGAGCAACTATGCCCAACTATTAATAGGCTAAAGGCAGTGAAAAAAAGACAGTGGCCTGTTACTGTTAGTTACTTCATCCAAATGCCGTCTTCCATGTGATGCAATTTACCTTTATCGACAATATACACGCCATCGACTCAGCACACTGGAACGCGCTCTGCCCTCATGATTATCCCTTCGTGCGCCATGAGTTTTTATCAGCATTAGAAGCTAGCGGCAGTGTTTGTAAAGCGAAAGGATGGCAGCCGCAACACTTGATTGTAAAAATGGATGACGTGTTGGTTGCTGTAGTCCCGCTTTATTTAAAATTTCACTCTTACGGTGAGTATGTGTTTGATTGGGCGTGGGCAGACGCTTATAAACGCTATGGTTTGGATTATTACCCAAAACTGATTTCTGCAATTCCATTTACACCTTGTAGTGGCGCGCGCCTATTAATCGCGAAATCTGAAACTCAAGGTTTAATCATTCCACAGATTGTTGCAGCAATAAAAAAAAGAGCATTAGCATTAAACGCATCGGGGTGGCATTGCTTGTTTCCGGCCGCAGATATTTCCGAACAATTAATTTCTAGCGCGACTGTACAACGCAAAGGCTGCCAGTTTCATTGGGTTAATCGCGGTTATGAAAGCTGGGATGATTTTGTCGCAACCATGACCTCGCGCAAACGTAAAAATATTAATAAAGAGCGTAGCAAAGTTCAGGATCAAGGAATTTACTTTTCAGTTAAAGAGGGTGAAGACCTTAGCGTAAAAGATTGGGCACTGTTTTATGAGCTTTACGCAAACACCTACTTAAAGCGCAGTGGCCATAGCGGCTATTTAACCCAAGACTTTTTTAGTTTACTTGGCGAGGTAATGAAAGATAGTGTAATGATGGTTGTTGCACAGCATAATGATCTGCCTATTGCCGCCGCATTATTTTTTAAAGACAAGACGGCGCTGTACGGCCGATACTGGGGTTGTCTAGCCGAGTACGATTATTTACATTTTGAAACTTGTTACTATCAAGGAATTGTGTATGCCATCAAAAATAGGTTGCAGCGTTTTGATGGCGGCGCTCAAGGTGAACATAAAATACAGCGAGGCTTTGAACCTGTCTTTACCTACTCAAATCATTGGTTGGTGCAAGAGCAGTTTCAGCAAGCCATAAAAAGTTTTTGTGAGCAAGAGATTGAGAGCATAGTTTCTTACCACTCAGATGCAAAAAATAACTTACCCTTCAAGGAAACTTCCGGTGTATAGCATCAATTTTCTGAAAACACTGCACCCAAAAAATATCTTAATTGCGCTTGATCAAATTGATGCGGAAGCTCCTTCCTATTCGCTGAGCCGACAACAGGCATTGCGTCGTGTCGTTGTGGTGCTCGCGTGTGTATGTGTCAGCTTGCTGTTTGATCACTATGCAAAATTCTCTGATAACTTATATGTTTTGTTGCGATCCATCGCTGTATGGAGAAATTTACCCATTAATTTCTATCAAGATCAGTTGGCACAAACGGGCTGGTCTGAGCTGTGCGAATATGCCTGGTGGACGGGTGTACACTTTCTTAGTTATGTGGTGTTGCCAATGATTTGCATCACCTATTTTTTTAAACAACGCATGCGGGATTTCGGCTGGCAAATAAATCAGACACCCCAGCATTGGCGCGGGTACCTGTTTTTGCTGAGCCCGATTTTAGTGTTCGTGTATTTGGTAAGTTTGGGAAAAGATTTCGTTAACCACTATCCGTTTTACAGTTTAGCGGGGCGTAGTTGGGCAGATCTGCTCGGCTGGGAATTTCTTTATCTTTGTCAGTTTGTATTTTTAGAGTTCTTCTTTCGCGGTTTTATCGTGAATGCGCTGCGCCCCGCAATAGGTGCGAATGCAGTCTGGGTTATGTGCGTGCCCTACCTAATGATTCATTTCCCCAAGCTGTGGCTTGAAGCCACTGGCGCCATTTTCTTTGGTTTGTTTCTCGGTATTTTAGCCCTGCGTTCTCGATCTATTTGGGGTGGTGTATTGGTACACGCGGGTGTGGCAGTCAGCATGGATATGGCGGCGCTGGTTCGCAAAGGCGGATTGCCAGAAGTATTTTGGCCTTTCTAGGCGAATTGATCGCTTAATAACCACAAATATCGTTAGCGCCACTAATTGATAACATCCTAATAAAAAAACTATTTTTAATTTCAAAAAAATCAATAGCTATGTTTATTGTCACCAGAAGCCTTTAAAAGACGACATCCTGAAATTAATTTTCCTAAATGTGGAGCTAAAAGTAACACTATAAAAATAAAGAATGCTTTATTCGCCCAATCTTTGAGCGAACCCACGCCGACGCTCCAAAGTCAAGAAAAATGAGCCAAGCCAAGTGTGATAAAGACCATGTTTACAAGCCCTAATTGAGCAAAAAACAGCGTATCAACAGTTTTTTATTCTAGAGAAAATCAAAACAGTATGGTAAGTTGCCTGTCGCAGCGATCCTATGAGAGCGGCAGCAAACAGAAAGTTACGATAACAACGAAAGTTTCGAGGAATAACTCCATGCAAAAAACTATAAGCTTTAGAAAAAAAATCATTGTCAGCGCGATAGCGTCTGCAATGGCAGGTATCAGCGTGTCTGCGTTAGCTCAAGATACTGATGCGGTAGAGGAAATCGTGGTTAGCGGTATTCGCGCGAGTTTGCAAAAATCGATGGACCTTAAGCGTGATGCTTCCGGTGTCGTAGACGCAATTTCTGCAGAAGATATCGGTAAAATGCCGGATACGAACCTTGCTGAATCTTTACAGCGTATCACTGGCGTTTCTATTGATCGCCAAAATGGTGAAGGTTTTCAAGTCACCGCTCGTGGATTCGGTCCTCAGTTCAACCTCGTGACACTGAATGGTCGCGTTATGCCTGCGACTCAGTTGGGCGCTACGGGTGGTTTAGTTAATAACCGCGCTTTTGATATGAGTAATATCGCCTCTGAAGGCGTGTCTGGCGTTGAAGTATTTAAAACTAGCAAAGCAAACGTTGCTTCTGGTGGCATCGGCGCTACCATTAATTTAAAAACTTTACGCCCACTCGACACTCCCGGCCTGAAACTATCTGTGGGCTTAAAAGCACTTACGGACACAACAAATCGCGTTGGTGACGACTTAACGCCTGAATTGTCAGGCTTTGGTAGCTGGACCGACGCCGACGAAAAATTCGGTGCATCGCTGTCTTTTTCGCATCAAGAGCGTGATAGCGCACAGTCAGGTGTTTATGTAAACGGCTGGTCAGATTATTCAAGTGGTTGGACTGGCCCAGATTGGCTCCCAAACTCTAACACAGCTAGGCCAGCTAGAGTTGTCGACGCGCCTGCCATTGGCCAACAAACCAATACAACACCCGGCATTCGTTATATTCATGGCGACTATGAGCGTACTCGTGACAATGCACAGTTGACGTTACAGTATCGCCCAATAGAGTCAATGACTGCTACTTTAGACTATATCCAAGCCAACCAAGAAGCATTTGTTAACCGTGCTGAAACGTCCTTCTGGTTTGGTGGTGGCTCATTCCCAATTACAGATGTGCAGTTCCACAACAACTCCAAAGTCGCTACTCCAAAATACCTTTGGATGGAAGAAGGAACTGGCAACGAACGTGATATTGCGTACACTCAAAACCAAGGCAACGTGCAAAATAACCTTGAGTCATTGGGCTTAAACTTGGAATGGAAGGTTTCTGATGCGTTAACGTTGACTCTCGATGCCCATGATTCCAGCAGTGAGAGTTTGCCGGCGGATGGGGCTGTGGGCAACTGGTTCAACATTGGTGTTGGTTCGCGTGGTGCGTCGTCTCAGGGCTTCGTTAATGATGGCGATTTACCGTTGCTTGTGGGCGTATACCAAGATTCTTCTGGCGGCACAGTGCCAGGCCAATTAGATGTAGGCGACCTAGGCTCAACCGTCCGTCAAATTGATCGCCAGACTAGCGTTACCGATATTTCGCAGATTCAGCTAAATGGACGTTTTGAGTTTAACGACAAAGGCGCTATCGACTTTGGCGTGGCTTCCACATCTATGGAAAATGTGTCTAAAAGCTCTTTTTCCCAAATAGAGATGCAAGGCGGTTGGGGTGTGGCGACACCGGGTGACGTGCCTGCAGATATGGTTGAAGAGCTAGATTGGTCTAAATTGTTTAGTGGTTATTCAACCTCTTTAAGCCCGTCAGCGAAAGCATTCTTTGATGCCTCTGGAAAAGCACGTACAAATGGCGGAGTTACAACACTTGCGCAAGGTAGTAAGGCGCAGGTTTTCACTAAGGGTTACATTGCGAAAGATGCGGCTAAGTTGGGCCAAGATCTTTCTGCGAAATCTGGCCTTACTTGGGCGGCAAACCCAGACAATGGCACAGACCGTAAAATCACTGAGGATATCACTGCGGTGTTTGCTCAGGCAGATCTGCATGCCGACCTAGGTGACATGCCTTTAGATATTTTAACGGGTATACGTTTCGAGAGAACAGAAGTTGCTTCTGATGCGCGTATCGCAACCTCTACTATTGAGTGGCAAGGCGATAATGACTTTTCCTCGCTTGCAGGTAGGGCGGCTGACGCACCGCTAGTTCACGCCGAATCGACCTACCATCACGTGTTGCCGAATTTGGACTTAGCCTTGCATGTAACGGATGATATTATTTCTCGCGTGTCGATTGGTAAATCGATTTCACGCGTAGATCTCAATAATTTGCAGCAAGGTATTGGGTCTGTCGGCGCGCCGCGCGGAGGGCCGACTTTACTCGGTGGTTTACCTGGAACTTCAAGTGATGGTGACGTAGGTCTAAAGCCAATTGAATCGCAAAACTTTGATGTGTCGGTCGAATGGTACTACGACGAGTCAAGCTATGTATCAGTAGGTTATTTCAACAAAGAGGTTCCTAACTTCTTGGGCTCAGCACAAATTACCAAGTCTGCGCCTGGTGTGCTTGATCCTAGCAATGGCCCGCGTGCGAAAGCCGCTCAGGCAGAGTTGATTCTTCGCGGTCTTCCAGTAACCCAGCAGAATTTATTTTCAATGATGGCATCACAAAATAGTGTTCCTGGGGGTTGTGTTAATAAAAATGGGTCAAATTTGTGCGGTGCAGCGTTTACTAGCGCAACCTATGAAGACTCGGGTGGTGCTATAGGCTTCGAGCGCGGTGTTGATCTTTATGCTGTTGCTGGTGATCCGGAAATCATGAACGTTGTAGCTACACCGGTTAACTCAAAAGATGCACGCTTGGATGGTTGGGAGATCGCTGCTCAACATTTCTTTGGCGACTCAGGTTTCGGTCTCTCCGCTAACTACACCATGGTTAATGGCTCTGTCGGTTTTGATGTGCTTTCTGATCCAAGAGTGACTCAATTTGCACTTACTGGTCTGAGCGATTCAGCTAACATGGCGTTTATTTATGAAAAAGATGCTTTCTCAGCACGCGTGGTTTACAACTGGCGCGATAAGTTTCTTGATAACGCTGCTGTAAATGGAAATGAGCCGCAGTTTACCGAAGCTTATTCGCAAGTTGACTTTACCGTTGGCTACAAGATCAATGATAGCTTCAGCGTTTCCTTAGAGGGTATCAACGTTCTCGAAGAAGACAAGCGTCAGCATGGTCGTAGTTCTAATCAGCTAACTCGTTTGGAAATTCTTGGCGCGCGTTATGCCCTGTCTGGTCGTTACACGTTCTAAGATTGAGATGTTATTCTTAGTCTAAATAAATAGCCGCTCCTTGGAGCGGCTATTTTTTAATGGGAGAAATCAAATAGTGGCTTTTTGCTGTTAGGCGTATTTATGATAGATTTTCAAGTAATAAGCTTGGCTGAACACAAAGATATAAGGGTAGCGACGGCCTACGAGCGAGAACTGGGTCATGGAATGGGTGCCGTTATGATCCTGCCTAGTGAAATTCTGGAAGTGCAGCGTGAATATCCAATCGTTTTTCGCAAGCATCCCGAAACCGGACAGTTTCTGCCCACTGCGTTGTTAGGTTTTGAACAACAAGAGAATCTTTTTCTCGGTGAAGAGGGAAAATGGCTAGGAAATTATATACCACTAGCAATGATCAAAGGACCATTTTTTCTTGGCGTCGATAAGGCAGGGGAATCGGAAGAAAGCTTAGTATTGTGTATTAACAGAAACGATGCACGCGTTGGGCAAGACAATGGTGATTTGCTTTTCGATGAGCTAGGTAACCCAAGTGCTTTCTTAGAAGCCGCGCGCCTTAACTTATGCCGTCTCCATGATGGCATTACCGATACAAGAAAAATGATTGATGGATTTTTGGCTGCTAATCTTATTGAGCCAGTGAACATGGAAATTGAATTTAAAAATAAAACAAGGGTTAACTTCAACGGAGGTTATACAATTAATGCAGAAAAGTTAATGCAGCTTAATGCTGAACAGCTCACTGCGTTGAGCACGGAAGGCTATCTTGCGCTTGCTTACTTCATTGCTGGTTCGCTTAGCAACGTGCGTAAGCTAATTGATATCAAGAATAAGTCTTTTTAATACTCCAGCTAACGGCATAGATTTTTAGGTCCATTTTCAATGGATATGCGTAGAGAACGAGTGACTAGTCGTCATATAACAATTGGTGCGCGCATGAATCATGACAGAAATGTAAAACTAAAAACGAAAGTTGTAATTGCGGGTGGAGGCACGTCAGGCTGGCTAGCCGCCGCTGCGCTCGGAAAATTACTGGGAAAAAATCTTGACATATGCCTAATTGAATCTGACGAAATAGGACGCATAGGTGTTGGTGAGGCTACTATCCCTCCTTTACGAAATTTCCACAAACTTTTGGGTATAGATGAGCAAGAACTCATGAGCTCAGTTCAAGCAACATTCAAATTAGGAATTGAATTTTGCAATTGGGGGATGAAAGGTGATAATTATTTTCACTCATTCGGTGTTACAGGGAAAGATTGTTGGGCTTGTGACTTTCAGCATTTCTGGCTCTCCGGGCGCAAGAAGGATTTAGCGGGCGAATTTGGTGCCTATTGCCCAGAGCTGATGGCGGCCAAAGAATGCCGAATCTTAGGTTCGGATCAATCAGGCGTGAATTATGCCTATCATCTAGACGCAGGCCTCTACGCGGGGTTCCTCAAACAGCACTCGTTGAAGTTTGGCGTAAAGCACATTGAGGGTATGATTAAAAATGTCTTAATTAATTCGAATAATGGCTATATAGAATCGCTTGAGTTAAAAGACGGTCAAGTTATAGGAGGTGATTTATTTCTAGATTGCACCGGCTTTAGTGCGCTCTTAATCGAGGGCGCACTCAATATCATCCATGAACCCTATGGGAATTTTTTGCCTTGTGATTCTGCAGTAGCTATTCAAACTGAACTAGTGGGGGAACCACGTCCATACACCCAAGCAATAGCGCATGATTTTGGTTGGCAGTGGAGAATTCCTCTGCAGCATCGTGCCGGGAATGGGCTTGTCTACTGCAGCCGCTATGTTTCTGACGATGAAGCGCTTTCAACTTTAATGAAAAATTTAGAAGGCAAGCCGATTACAAAGCCCCGCATGTTCAAATACAAAACTGGCCGCCGGGTAAAGACTTGGAGCAAAAACTGTGTAGCGATAGGCTTGGCAGCAGGGTTTCTTGAGCCGGTGGAGTCAACGTCTATTCATCTAGCAATGTCGGCGATATTGAGATTACTGAAGCTTTTTCCAAAAAATGAAATTTGTCAAATTCAGGTTGATGAATTTAATAAGCAGTCTAAAGAAGAAATGGAGCGAGTTCGTGATTTCGTTATTCTTCACTACCACGCAACTGAGCGCACAGATGCACCATTTTGGCGTTACTGCAAAAACATGGAGGTACCAGAACAGCTTGCACATAGAGTTAAGTTATTTAAAGATACTGGTGCTGTGCCGCTCATGCTGAAGGAATTATTTTTAGTGGATTCCTGGACTCAAGTGATGCTTGGCCAACGAATAATGCCGGACAGTTATCATCCGATTGTCGATATGATGGATACCGAGGAGCTGGGGCGTTTTCTAGATGATTTAAAAAAGAGCGTTGACAAAAAAGTTGCTCAAATGCCCAGCCACCAACAGTTTATCGATCATTATTGTAAAGCGAAGCCGATGTAGGCTAACGAGTGAACTTTAAAAATTAGTCGAGAGAAATTAAATGGCAGGTGGCGCAGTAAAAAATATCGTTATTTTAGGTGGTGGTTCTGCCGGCTGGCTAACCGCAGGAGTGATTGCAGCCGAACACAATGCGAATAAGCCCAATGGCATTAAGGTTACATTAATTGAATCTCCAGAAGTTCCACCGATCGGCGTTGGCGAAGGAACTTGGCCGAGCATGCGTTCTACCTTGTCGAAAATGGGCATTTCAGAAACGGATCTTTTTAGGGAGTGTGATGCATCATTCAAACAAGGTGCAAAATTTGCTAAGTGGGTTACTGGGGCCGAGGATGATTACTACTACCATCCTTTAGTTTTGCCTCAAGGGTTCTATGAAGCAGACCTTGTTACACCTTGGCAGAGCTTGCGTGGGAAAATTTCTTTCACTGATGCGGTGTGTTGCCAAGGCGTACTTTGTGATGCAGGCAAAGCACCTAAGCAAATTACGACCCCTGAATTCGCATATGTCGCT
>JAYWHF010000272.1:0-3840 GCA_043777855.1 Gammaproteobacteria bacterium
TTTTGCTCGAGCTCTTGGTAGGTCAACTGCCCCTTTTTTGCCAGCAAGCTATAAATTTCTTTGGACATGTCAAACTCTCCGGTTAGGCCGCCGCAGCGATTTAATTTTTCATTGAACCTTAATTAGCAGTATCTGCAATAGTATTATTTGCTTCAAATACAATCAGGTTGTTACGAATAATTATAAGCGATAGAAAAAAAGAAGGGCGATTTTTTGTCGCATTTATCATTATATTTAAGCCTACCTTGTTGATTCTATAGAATCAAAATCGAGGTTATATACTCAGAAAAAAATTATGCGGAACCTATTTAATCTTCGAGTTATGAGTGCATCATTTAGAAAAGGCTTTTAGTGTTGGCTATAACTAGAGGTATGATTTTTTTATCCTCATGAAAGGGATTAAGAATTCACGCTTCAAAAAAAAAGCCGCCAATGCTTACGCTCTTGACGACTTCTTTTTTTTGCAGATTTATTAGTGTGTGTTAAAACAAACCTATAGTAATCCGCACGGTGATGTTAATTATTAAAGCGCAAAAACCTAAATGTATTGCGCCGTAAAACTTCAACTACATTAATTACAAATACCACCAAATGTGGGCACACTCACAGCGCTGCCGCCCTTAACTGCATTAAAACCAAACTCAGCCGATTGGCCTGGCTTAATCGTTGCGCTCCATATTGGTGTGGCCGTATAGGGGTTGGCGCCAACTACCTTAGCATTCCAGACCTCAGTACCATTAACTCGCGTAGCGTCGTTGTATTTAAACGTTAAACTCCAACCAACAATATCGGTACTGCGATTATTGGTAATACGAATCGCAGCGGTAAACCCAGTGTTCCATTCATTATTTGAAATTTGTTCACACTTAACACCGCCAGTTCCACCACCTGCGCTTGAAGCGGCAGACGAAGACTTGGGTTTACTGGATGCTGCAACACTACCAGACTCAATGCGAAACCAGTTCAGATTAAAACCGCCCGCCGTAACTGCCACAGCAAACTGATGAACACCCGCCGTTAGAGTTACATTGCGCGTTACATCGGTCCAAGACTGCCAGCCACTGGTTTTCGGTACAGGAACATTATCATAAGTAGCTCCACCCGCTTCTTTGAACGCAAAACTTCCACCACCATTCAGGCTCGCAACCCGATAGGTTATCTTGTAGGTTCCATTTGCAGGGATGTTGACCCGAGTATTTGAATAGTTCATCGAATCGCCAGCATCTGTCCAACCAACATTTAGACCGCCGCCAGTATCTGACGTAGCTTCTGTTTGCACGCCAGACATAGCGATATAGCTTTCTGCTTGAATGGTCACAGGTATTGATTTGGTGGTGGTGCCAACACTGCTAGATGCTTTAGAACCGGGATTGGCTTGGTTAACTGCAGGCCAATTAGAGATAATGGATTTCACTTTCTTACCTGAATCGGTAAGCACTGAATCCGGCCAACCACCAGTAAGAGACGCACCAGCTTTCAACAAAGAAGCGCCTTCATTTTTGGTGCAAACCGACCAATTCGCATGGCTGATTTTATTTGCTTTCAAGAAGTCCATCCAAAGATCCGTTTGATAGGAATCTACTGCACCATCACCGGTATTGAGTACAGAGCCCCATTCAGTTACAAACAACGCAATACCGCTCTTACCATCTGCACCATCAAGCGCTTCCTGCGCCTTCAGCCGCAACTTCTGCTGATGCGGCTCAAAGGCCGCATAAAAGTGTAGCGTGTAAGCAATGTTTGCATAGCCGGTAATGGGGTCTCTCATGGCTACATCAACATCCTGAGACCAGGTTGGAGTGCCTACAATGATCAAGTTATCAGGATCAATCGCGCGAATCGCTTTAATCACTTCTATCGCGTAAGGCTTGACCACGCCAGACCAAGAAACCACTAAAGGCTCATTATAAATTTCGTAAATCACGTTGTTCTGGCTGCCGTAAGTGCGCGCCATTTCTTCAAAGAACGCAATTGACTGCGCCTGGAAGCGCTCAGCATTATGTGCGTGCCAATCGATAATTACATACACATCATTGGCGATTGCGGCATCAACTACCGTTTTTACACGCGCCTTGTTTTCCGCTGCAAACTGCCCGTTGTTATAAACGTAACCACCGTAGGCTGCTCCAGTGGTTTGCTCATCGATCCCCATAGCTGCGCGGACTAAGGTTGACTTAAACACGCTTTTTAGCGAGGCAACAGCGCCAGCGGTATAAAGATTTTCACACCCGTAGCCAGTATTGCTCCAAAAAAAACTGTTCCCAGCAAGGCTGCCCTCCTGCCCGCCAATCAAGACTTTATTACCACTTACGGACAAAGGCGCTACGGCTGCATTAGCACTGCACAGCTGCAGAGCAAGCACTAACCCCACCGCAACTTTGCCGAAAAAACTAATAGGTTTGGAAATTCTATTTTTCATCTTAAGTACTCTTTTATTATGGATTATTTTATTTTTCAGCCCTCAAAGGCCAAGCGAGCACCTGAAAAGACTGGGTAGACGAACTCAAACACCACTAAAAAGATCCCTTTCAACAAAAAACTGTGGAACACCCGATGACAGACAACAAGTGGAGATTAACTTTCTTATAAACTCAACTTAAGGTCAACTTGACAGACTGATAATCCCATAACCGATTAGGGTTTTCTTCCCATTTCAGCGCCTTGTCGCATAAATACAAAAGTGGGATGGAAAACGACACAATTATTCAGCTTAAACGAGCTAAAATAAAAAAGAAGGCTCGGATGACTAGGATTTCTTTCGGATTCAATCTGGTGCTGACTCCAAGAGGCGCACCAGCATTATCGCCTCATCTCTTCAGATCGTTTTTTGTTCTTGCAACTTCATACCAAAATCCCTATAGTACGCGCCCCCAACTGGCCTGAATTTTCTTCAGGCCTCTCCTTGTCTCACCATCCTAGGTTTATGCTTAGGGGGGAGGCTTAACCCGTAAGGAGCTACAATGCGACATTACGAAATAGTGTTCTTGGTCCATCCAGACCAAAGCGAACAAGTTCCAGCCATGGTAGAGCGTTATAGCTCTACTATTAAAGCCAGCGGTGGCCAAGTTCACCGCTTGGAAGACTGGGGCCGCCGCCCACTGGCTTACTCAATCAACAAAATCCACAAAGCTCACTACATGATGATGAACGTCGAATGTAGCGATGCCATTTTGGATGAGTTGACCACCAACTTCCGTTACAACGATGCCATCCTGCGTAACCTGGTAATCCGTGAAGATGCGGCCATTACCGAAGAGTCATTCATCATGAAAGCCGAGAAAGAAGGCCGCGAGCGTAAAGCCCGTCCGCCACGCACTGAGCGTCGTGATGATTTCGATGCAAATGACATGTCTGATGAAGATGATGTCGATGCAGTTGATTTTGAAGAGCAGGAGAATTAATCATGGCACGTTTTTTCCGTCGTCGTAAATTCTGCCGTTTTACCGCTGAAGGCACCAAGCAAATCGATTACAAAGATATCGAAACCTTGAAAGCCTACATTAGCGAAACTGGCAAAATCGTTCCAAGCCGTATTACTGGCACCAAAGCACGATACCAACGTCAGTTGTCTACTGCTATCAAACGTGCCCGCTTTCTGGCTTTGATTCCATACACTGATAGCCACGAGTAAGGGGTACAAGAGATGGATATTATTCTGCTCGATAAAGTAGGTAGGTTAGGCAGCATCGGCGACACAGTCTCCGTCAAAGCCGGTTATGCACGTAATTTTCTGTTGCCGCAAGGCAAAGCAGTTACTGCAAACGCAAAAAATATCGCCGAGTTTGAAACCCGTCGCGCCGGCCTTGAAGCCGTAGCAGCAGGTAAAATCGGTGAAGCAAC
>JAYWHF010000273.1:0-3815 GCA_043777855.1 Gammaproteobacteria bacterium
CAGTGCTATGCCGCATCAAAACAGTGCGCCCAAACGTCGGCTCAATACTCGTAACACGCTGAGTGGCCTTTGGGTCCCACAGCTCTAGAGCACCTTGCCACTCAGATTGCCAATCTTTGTTGAGGTAAGTAATGAGCACCATCTCATTGTGCAAGCCTGTGCTCACATGCCGATCAAAATCTCGATGAATCGCAAACTTCCCACCGAGTTTAGTTTCGTGCAAGCCACCACCGTGAAGCTCCGTATCCACTAACAACGAATCGACTTCCGTAATAAACGACAAGGTTTTTACAAACCACCCTGAATTCACCAAACCAAAATAAAGTTGACTCGCCGGGCCAAGCTGTGAGCCCTGCGTTGAACGCCATGTCTTCTGATTTTTATTGGCGATCACGCGCCAGTTCGGAGTATCCGTTGATTCAAACTCTTCGAGAACCAACTCTAATAAATCTGGATTAAACCAATCATCTTGAACTATATGCTTAAAGGGGCGGGCCGTTTTTACGCGCTCGCGCAAGCCAATAAGATAATTCTCATCGTACAAACGCGAATGAATAAGGTCATCCAAACCAAGACGCTTCCCGCGAATACTGACAAAGTTCCCCTCGTTAAATATCATCTCATTGACCTCCATCAGCCCAACCCTTAAACCCGTCAAGTGCCACTAGCAACACGCACGGCTAAAGTTCCCGCAACGTTTACGATTGGCGCCTAAATTGCCATGCAACATTCACGCCCACAGAAAACGTACTCCGGTGAAGGTACCATGGAACACGCATCGCTCTATGTTTGCCACACCACACACTGCCCATTTTTCTATTTTCATTGGCGTGATTTAGCCGGAAAGTCGTTATTTTTTGGGTATGACCAGTTAAAAACCCAGAGTAGAAAAGATCGCGAATTAGAAATGTCAGGCTGGTTGAGGGGTTATACCGTATCACCGCTTTCCGTATGAGCACGTATAATCAGACGGCATTGACCGACGACCAGTAAAACTCAAGCTCCCCCGTGATCAAAAAAAATTTAAACAAAGGGGCCCGTTGCCAAAACGAAAAACGGTGACATGAATAATCATTTTTATACTCCAGATGAAAAAGGTTTAGCGGCGCACTTTTTAAAAACGTGCTCTTGATTTATTCTGTATTTTTAGGCGGTAGCGCCTCTTAAGAGTTAAGTCGATTATGGATATACCCACTTGGATCTCGTTCTTCATACTTGTATTGCTAGCCTTCACCTCGTGCGTTGCTGTAAACGGCTATCAACAATTGAAAAAAATAGATGAAGTTTTGCCGTTACCCAAAGACACCTTGCCTGAGGTCAGCATCATATTTTCGGCACTAAACGAAGAGGAAAATATAGCAGCCGCATTGAGATCACTCTTTAAAATTGATTATCCGAACTTTGAAATTATTGCCATCAATGATAGGTCGACGGATACAACTGGTGAAATATTAAATCGGTTAGCCTTGCACAATAATTGCTTGCGCGTCATACATATCGACCACCTTCCCGATTTGTGGCTAGGGAAAAATCACGCATTACATCAAGGCGCCCAACATGCGCGTGGAAAGTACATAGTTTTTACAGATGCAGATGTTATCTTTGATGCAAAATCTATTCTGCTTGCCGCGTCTTACTGTGAGCAACAACAACTGGATCACTTAACACTGATACCAACATTAATTGCGAAAACCCATTTTTTACAACTAACACTGGTAAATTTTACTATTGGCATGTTGCTGCGCTTTAAACCTTGGAAGGTGTCATCAACGCTCGATCACTTTATGGGAGTTGGTGCTTTTAACATGGTTAAGCGAAGTGCTTATGACGCCGCAGGACAACATAGTGCTATTGCATTAGACATACTCGACGACATTATTCTTAGTAAACTAATGAAGGATAATGGCTTTAAATCATCCGTGCTAATAACCGACAAAATGGTTGCAGTTGAATGGTATAACAGCCCGATGAGCATGTTTCGCGGGCTACAAAAAAATATTTTTGCTGCATTCGAATTTAAAATATCAAAAGTGGTAGTTGCCAGCGTGCTAGTATTTTTTCTGCGCATTTGGCCATGGTATTGTGCAGTATTTGGCGAAGGAATAAACCAATTAATCGCCGCGACAACCCTGCTTATCAGCTTGTCACTCAGTAATTATTTTTTGGCGCTTTTCGGTTGGAGCAGACGAGCACTCCTTTATGCACCGCTTGGTGGAATTTTCGATTTAGCGTTAATATGGACTGGATCTCTCCGCGTAATTTTTCAAAAAGGCATATTCTGGCGCGGTACTTTTTATTCGCTTCCTCTGCTTAAAGAGCACCAGTATCGACATTAATTATTTTATCCGTTTCATTTAAGTCAATAGCGAACGAACAGTAAGCTTGAAATGAGCGTGACTTTTTAACTTTTAAATCTAGCGACTGATAACGATTAGCGCGATTTAAAGACCTACAACCCGAACTCAGTCATTTAGCCTATTGCATCCGCTGAATTTTACACCTACGCTTTAGCTAACTCATTCATTCAAAAAAACATTCCTGCGAAACCTGCTTATGTCAACTCACACGCCGACTGTTGCTGAACCCGTTAAGATTGTGGGCGGCGGCACAAAGAAAGTACTCTATACACTCATGACCGTGGCTCGCATTGGGCTGCTGAATTCAGCCAAGGCGCTAAACAGTAAAAACACTTGTAAAGCCTGCGGCTTAGGCATGGGTGGGCAACGAGGCGGCATGACGAATGAGCTAGATGAGTTTCCGTCGGTGTGTAATAAAAGTATTCAAGCGCAATCTACCGACATTCAACCGCCGATTCCCCGCGAAATTTTTTCGCACACACTTGACGATTTCGCGCAACTTTCTGCGCACGAATTAGAGCATCTTGGCCGATTAAATACACCACTCTACAAACCCGCCGCTAGCAATCAGTACCAGCCTATTGAATGGACTGCCGCGATTAATTTAATGGCAGAAAGATTTTCAGCAACCACACCTGACCGCACTTTTTTTTACACCTCAGGTCGTTCGTCCAATGAAGCGGGTTTTGTTTTGCAATTACTCGCTCGGCTTTATGGCACTAACAATGTTAACAACTGTTCGTACTATTGCCACCAAGCCACCAGTGTTGGGCTGCAAAATGTATTGGGGTCTGGTACCGCAACAATTTCATTAGAGGATTTAGCCAAGAGCGATTGTATATTTGTGATAGGTGCAAACCCTTCATCGAATCATCCGCGTTTTGTGCATCAGTTAAAAAACTGTAGAGAACGCGGTGGACAAGTCATTGTTATTAACCCTGCGAAAGAGCCAGGGCTTGTACGCTTTGCCGTACCAAAAAGTGCGACCTCAATGTTAACTGGCGGCACTTGGATTGCATCCGATTATGTACAGCCAAAAATTGGCAGCGATTTGATGTTACTGAAAGGTATCGCCAAAGCATTAATTGAACAACATCAAATTGACGAGAACTTTATTGCGAATTACACCGAGCACTTTGAAATCTACGCTACGGATATTCACCACACACAGTGGCAAGCCGTCGTTGATCATACCGGCGTTGATGAAAAAACGTTTCGCGCTATAGCGGACGCTTACGCAAAATCCGAGCACGCCGTGTTTGCGTGGGGCATGGGTATTACCCATCATCTGAACGGGGTTGAAAATGTTGAAGCTATCGCAAGCCTTGCGTTACTACGGGGCATGATCGGCAAGCCCTCCGCAGGTTTATTGCCTTTGCGCGGGCATAGCAATGTTCAAGGCATTGGCACTGTCGGCGTTAAGCCCGTTTTAGCTGATGATGTGTTTACTCACATTGA
>JAYWHF010000274.1:0-3806 GCA_043777855.1 Gammaproteobacteria bacterium
GCTCGTTGTTTTTGGTGCATTTGTCTTTTGGCGTCCCGATTCTATGAATTGAAAACTGATGAAAAACTCAAACAAAATTTCTACCCTTGTTATATTTGCGCACGGCAAAGAGTCTGGTCCTTGGGGTTCAAAAATCAAACATCTTGCTGCTATTGCAGATCGCATGGGCGCAGTGATCCTGAGCCCAGACTACAGTGATTTAGCAGACCCTGATGCACGCGTGGAGCGATTGCGTGGTTTGACGCGACCTGTGACTGACCGTTTGGTGCTAGTTGGAAGTAGCATGGGTGGCTATGTTTCTTGTGTTGCCGCACAGCAAGAGCGAGCAGATGGCGTATTTTTAATGGCACCAGCGATTGGGCTCCAAGGCTATGCCATTCAAAATCCAGAGCCAAAGACGCAGAATCTCTCAATTGTCATGGGATGGAATGATGAAGTCATCCCAGTCGACAATGTGATTGCTTTTGCTCAATCAAAACACGCTGAATTGCATTTGCTAGATTCAGATCATCGTTTAGACGGCGTTTTGCAGAAAGTTGGTGATTTGTTCGAGCAGTTTTTACGAAAGGTGATGGCTTGAATTGGCCTCAGATTTTAGACCAAGCTGGCAATATTGCGATTGGCTTGGTCTTGCTGTTTGTAGGGGTACCAATTGTCGTCTTGACATTGACATTTTTGGGAAAGTTGCTTGTCAATATCATCAGTTGGCCGTTAGGTTTGATTATTTTTGTGCTACTTAAAGTGTATAGATGGCTTTTATTCAAACTATTCGGCAAGCAGGTTTTGCAAAGTATATTTAGTCAAGATAAAGTGCAAGCGCAGCCCAGCGTTTTGACCCGTTTCGATGCGGCAGTGCTCGACAACTCAGCTCAAGATGCTAAGCCCAAAATTTTGGACTTGGATTTCAGAGATGATGAGAACACCCCATTCGGTTTTACTGTTGTGCCTAAAGATACAAGCACGTATAAAAAAACTGAAGTTTGCATGCACCTAGATTCACCTTATGCGAGGATGTCGATTTTTGTTCAAGGTAGCTGCATTAACTACTTGTTTGATAAAAATAGGAAGCTTATTTCGTGGGAGCAGCGCGCAAAAGAATTAGAGAATTTCCCTGCTGAAGAGAAATTATTTGGCGTTGGCTACAAAGTGATAAGAACCAGATGCGTCATCCCAACAAGTGAAAGCAATGTCGGTACAGAATATTGTGCGGATATTCTGTACTATCGGGACACGAAAATAGCCACTAGCCAAAGCGATCTCGTACCTATACAAACAATTTACGAAAAACATCTCGCAGATGTAAAAAATAGTTCTTTGCAAAAAAAATCTTTGCATGCACAAAAAAGAATCAAAAATAAAAAGCGTTATTTAGATCCTAAAACACCGTACGCAGACAGGATGGCAATACTGTTCGAAGAGCTAGGTTGTGAAGTTGCCACATTAGGCTATCACTTCATGGCAAGGGATACAGAAGCGTTATTTAATTTGCGAAACTATGCCGAATATTGCTACAGCTATTTTTCAAAAATTGAGAATTCAGAGGAAAACTATATCAATTATCTCAGGGCTTATTGCTACGGATTACGAGAAGCTGCTTTAGATGACATTGAGGGCGATGAAGAGTTAGAGTTAATTGAGCAGCTATGTAAAGATGCAAATCTGCTGCATGTGTTTGAAGAGCATAAGTCCACAAATCCTCTTGCTGGTGAGCTCGCTGCTAAAGCCACTGAATACGCACCAAAAGTTGAAACAGCCCTTGCACAAATTCAGAAAAATAAGACGACTAAGGACGCAAAATTTGATCGTGATTTAGTAGGGCGTCGGTTGCTACAGGTTTGCGGCTCACGGACAGCCGGTACAAAGTATAGGTTTTCTGACGAGGCAGATATCTTTTGGCTGGCTGTAGAAGGTGATACGCCACAGCAAATAATCTGGCTTTCTCCTCAGTGGAAATACCGTGGTGCAAATATTGGGTTTGAATTGGATGTTGAAGTAAAACAACTCCCTGTAGGACAGATGCCGACGGCTGCGAATGGGATGGTCAGCTCAAGTTATTCACAACCCACATGGCAAGCTCTAACGGGTCTGTATTTGTACAACATCCATTCAAGGAACGGTTACGAACAACAGAGCGTTGATCCGTTAACATTATATTTTGCACGACAGTTTGAATCATCGGTCAATGTGACGAACATGCCCATGGCGAAGCTGTCCTTTGACTCCCCAGATTTGGATGAACCATATGTCATGGGTGTCAGCGGCGACAAAGAACTTCGACATTGGGCTTTGCGCAGCGATATACAGCTATCACTTGCTGATATTTTGTGCGCTGATGGAATCATCAAAACGAGGCGTAATATACCGCCAGCCCCTTGGTGTGATAAAGAACATTTGATGGCATTAAATGTGTTTTACGTCAGCTTGCAAACGTTTGCCATATGGTGGCAAACGCAAACCGATTGGCCAATTACTACGAAGAAACGTCAAGGCCCTGCGCCGGGCATGTGGCTAGCTGTGCAAGCACTCGCAAGTTTTCAAATTGCGCTTCACGAAGGTAATCGAATGCAATCAAATCATGGTGGTTGGCTTGACCACGATGGTGAGGAATATGGCGAATCTTGGGTTAGATTGACGCATGCATTTGAATATGAAGAATTAGCGCAATCTGTGCGTGAACATGCCGTGAACTGGATGCGTTATATGGCCTGGGACGAGTGGCAATCATTGCTCGCCGACGGCCCCCTTGAATTGGAAGACTTCACCCGCACGAAATGGCGTCAAGTCTGTTCAAACTATATAAGCTGGTATCAGTATTTTCTAGACAATAAATAAACATCAACCTATGAAGAAAATAATCACCATCATCGCTACTGTCATTCTTCCTCTGCATTTGTACGCCAACGGCGTTGATGATAGTGCCGTAAAAGCCCAGACTTTTACATACTACACAAGCTCTCAAATGCAAAAAATGGCTTTAGCATTTGTTGAAGTACACGGAAAAACCAAGCCAAACCCAAACCTTATAGCCAAAGCAGCAGAGTTTCGCGGGTATTTGCTAGCAAAAGCAGAGTCATGGAGCAAAGACTGGCGCGGTAAATGTGACGGCCCAGCAGGTATGACCCCAGAAAATCCTGATGATCTCGTGCTGCAAATTGCAACCATCGTTGCCAAGCTATCTGCAAAAGAGCTTGTTGATGTAGGCGAAGCAAGACCAGATATGCTTCTTGGCTTTGGTGTGTTGGGTCGTTGTATGCTGAGCCGTTAACTAAACCGTTAATGGCATTTCACGAGTAAATACCCATGAATAAAGACGTGCCAAACAAGAAACCGGATTGGCAACCCCTAGCAGATAGGCTTTCTGCAATTCTGGGGCGAGAAATCATTCCCGGCAAAAAATACCAGTCTGAAGATGAGCGTGAGTTTTGGGTGAGTTCCAATGGAAGAACCATGACCGAAAGCGTAGGTGTGGCATTGCCAGCATATACAGAAGACGATTTAGTTGCTTTTGATTTTGAATGGACAGGTTTGCCAACGAGTTCGCCTGTTTGGGCTGCACCACAATGGTTGGTGGCTCGTGATGATTCCCACAATACATATCTTTTACGGGTCGGGGTTGAGTTCGACCCACTGCTAGGACATCGCGCATGTGTGCGCTGGCCAACGGCGTGGCCTGCAAATGCTGCAAGGGGGCGGGGCGATTTACGGTGTAGTAGTGCAGGGCATGATTGGCACAATGTTGCATTGCCCGATGGCTGGAATGTTCGCGTTTGGGCATTGAATTTAAACGAATGTGTTTTGGGCTTGCG
>JAYWHF010000275.1:0-3805 GCA_043777855.1 Gammaproteobacteria bacterium
GAATCAACGCGTACCTTGTTAACGCCCGATGTTGATCGTGATATGGCGAAGAAGGAGTTTTTGACGAGCCCCATTTATCGCAATATGTTATTAAGCCCCGACGGGAAAACGACGGCATTGTTGCTTAATCTTGATATCAATAATCAGTACATTGAAATGGTGCGTCATCGCGATGCTCTGCGTGAAAAACGAGATGTTAAGGGTTTGTCGGCGGCAGAAGAAAAAGAGTTAGTTCAAGTATCAAAAGAATTTTTGGCCTTTAGAACCGTTGCGGCTGAAGCCGATAGTGTGCGCGTTGAAATTGTGCGGGGAATCGCGCAGAAATATCGCGGCAATGCAGAAATATTTTTAGGCGGCGTAAGCATGATTACTGCCGATATGCTTACTTATATCAAAAGTGATTTGATCGTATTTGGTGGTGTATTAATTGCGTTTATAGTGATTGTTCTTGCGTTAATCTTTCGCCAGTGGCGCTTTGTCATTTTGCCTTTAGCAACCTGTTTAACGTCTGTGGCATTAATGCTCGGTTGGCTAAGTTGGATCGATTGGCGGCTCACGGTCATCTCTTCAAACTTTGTGGCTCTATTACTCATAATGTCATTCGCCTTCACCATTTATGTGGTGGTGCGGTATCGCGAGTTACATGCACAGCATCCACACTGGAGCCAAGCGGATTTGGTAATGAAAACGGTACGTTTAATGGCAGAGCCTTGCTTTTACTCGGCGTTGACGACAATTGTTGCATTTATGTCTCTGGTAGAAAGTGGTATTCGCCCGGTAATCGACTTTGGTTGGATGATGACTATAGGTTTGGTTGTAGCATTTGTTTTATCGCTTGTTATTGTTCCGGCGGGATTGATGTTGTTGCCGAAGGGAGAGCCCAAGGATCGCGGTGATTCGTCAGCGAAAATGACGTTGGCTTTTTCTCGTATGACGGAGCTTCATGGCGGGAAAATAATGGTGGTAAGTGTTGTTGCGGTAGTTGTATCACTCTATGGACTATCAAAACTAGAAGTAGAAAATAAATTCATTGATTATTTTCACAGCGATAGCGAAATTCATAAAGGTTTGTCGGTAATTGATAGTCAGTTAGGCGGCACGGCGACTCTCGAAATTATTGTCGATGCGCCTGCAATGCCTTCAGTGAACCAAGGTGCGACACCTGCATCGGACGAAGAAGATCCTTTTGCTACGCCAAGCAATGCAACGTCGGCGGCTTCCGAAAATGATGATCCCTTCGCGGCTGATGCAAGCAGTACTGTGCCTGCCACTAAAGCGATTAGTAGTTATTGGTTCACCACCAGTGGCCTAGACCAAATAAAACAGTTGCACGATTATTTAGAATCCTTACCGGAGGTTGGTAAAGTGCAGTCTCTTGCGATTGCCTATCAAGTTGCCCAAGACATCAATGGTGACAAGTTAAATAACTTTGAATTAGGTGTGTTGCGCAATTCTCTTTCGCCAGATATTAAAGAGTTTTTAATTGCACCCTATCTCTCTGATGAAAAGCAGCAAGCGCGTATTACTTTGCGGATTAAAGAGACCACACCTAATTTGAAACGCGCGGAATTAGTCGAACGTATTCGCGTATTCGCTATTGAAAAGGCTGGCTTCAAGCCCGACCAAATTCACTTCACTGGAATGCTGATCCTTTACAACAATATGTTGCAGAGTTTATTTAAATCACAAATTTCGACGATTTTTATAGTATTCATTTCGATCATGTTGATGATGCTGTTACTGTTTCGGTCGTTCAGTATTGCCATAATTGCGATACTGCCAAATATCATAGCGGCAGGGGCCGTGTTGGGAGGAATGGGGCTTGTGGGTATTCCTATGGATATGATGACAACAACCATCGCGGCGATTGTAGTCGGGATAGGTGTAGATCAATCTATTCAGTATATTTATCGATTCAAAGAAGAGTTTGCGCAGGGTGGAAACTATATTGAAGCGATGCACAAATCGCATGCATCGATCGGTCGCGCTATGTATTACACATCGGCAACTATCGTAATTGGATTTTCAATCTTAGCGCTATCACAGTTTATTCCGTCAATTTATTTTGGTGTGCTTACAGCATTTGCAATGTTTACAGCGATCATTGGCACACTGACCCTTTTGCCAAAATTGATTCTCGTGTTCGAACCCCTCGGGCCAGAGAAAATTAAATAATGTTGAACCGTAAATAAAGGGGCTAGCTAAAGCCTTACTAGCAGGGCACAAATAAAGAATACTCTTCACTTTAAAACCGTGTCAATTGACGTTAGTTTTTTAAGCTGAGTTTTTCATTGCTGGGATTGAGGCTTTGCACCCCGGCCAGATTCAACAGCAAATCCAACAATTCATCCCAGGGGGCTGCATCGCGCATGCCTTTTACGGCTTTGTCTATTCCATTTGCCTTGCGTAAAAGTTGTTGAACTTGTGCCGGTTTTATCCGGCTTAGTGCGGCGCGAAATAGTGGTTGTTTGATATCCCACACGCCAGCTTGCTTGGCCGCCGTTTCAAAGCTTTTGCCTTGAGCGCAGGACAAAGAAATTTGCACCAAACTGCGAATGTCACGCGTGAGAGTCCATAAAACGGCTATAGCATCAGTGCCTTCGGCTTTTAATCCGTGAAGTGTTTTTACCGCGGCGCTGGCATCACCATGCAAGGCTTTATCGGAAAGGCCAAATAAATCGTAGCGCGCGCTATCGGCAACAACCGATGCCATTAGCTCCATGCTAATAATATTGTCCGGCGCAAGTAATTTTAATTTTTCTATTTCTTGTGCCGCGGCAAGAAGGTTGCCTTCGATACGCGATGCGAGTAAATCAATGGCGTTAGCATCTGCTTTTAACCCTGCTTTTTTTAGGCGTTGATCAATCCAGTGCGGTAAATTTTCTGGCGCTACAGGCCAATGCTGAATGTGGACACCGTGTTGTTCGAGCGCAGTAAACCATTTTGTTTTAGGCACTTCTTTGTCGAGTTTATCGGTGATGACTAGCAGTAAATTATCGGATGATGGCGCTTGTGCATACTCTTGTAAAACCTTGCCTTTATCGCTTGGTTTTCCATTGGGCACTCTCAGTTCGATGATTTTTTTATCGGCAAAGAGTGACATGCTGTTGGCTGAGCCAAGAACTTGAGTCCATTCAAAGTGGACGTCGCAGTGGTATAAATCGCGCTCAATAAAACCGGCTTTACGCGCTGCAGCGCGAATCATGTCGCTGCTTTCCTGTATTAATAAGGGTTCATCACCGGTAAGGATATAAATAGGTGCGATATTTTTGAGTAGCGCTGCGCTGAGTTGTTCAGGGCGTATTTTTGCCATTGCCGGGTTCGCTACTGAGGGTTTGTGGGTGCTTAATCACAGCATGTAAACGACGCAACATCTGTTGCGCGAGGTCGCGTCGCATTTCTTTCATCAGCAGCATTTCTTCTTGCGCTGAACTGTTAATGGAAGCGGTGCTGTAATTAAAGCTGCGCATGCTTGACGCCGTGGCTTTAGTGGCGAGCTCAGTATCTTTGGCGCGAATCTCGTAATCGGCCTTGAGGGTGATTTCATAGGCGCTACTGAGTGCGTCGCTGCCAACGCCGGCAGTCCGCTTGTCGATATTCTCCTCAATAATATTGAGTTCGTAGAGTGCTGTTTTACGGTCTTCAACCACAAGTATTTTGTTGGCTTTGAGCAATTGCCGTAGTTCGCTCATTAGCTCATTGGTTGACGATGTATTTGTCGCCGTCGTGGTAGATTTTGTCGCTAAGGCACTGCGGGGTTCCGCAGCGGAGATAAACAGGTGTGATAAATTTTCTGGAAGATCGA
>JAYWHF010000276.1:0-3800 GCA_043777855.1 Gammaproteobacteria bacterium
GAAAATCTCCGTTATGCTTACTCATATTTAAGGCAAGACTAAAGGCGGCGTTCGCACTTGCAAGGTAGCTACTACCCAGCACTAACCGATCCAGGCTGGAGTCAAAGGCTCCTTCGGAAGCGCTCGCTTTGCGGTCTAGTGATTCATTTTCAGCAGTCAGGAAAAGGTTCCATTGGCCAGAGCTTGCTGTAAATTCATGTTTAGGTTTAGTTGATTTTTGTGCGGCAGCCAGCAAGCCAGAATCTGCAGTAGGGTTAGCTGTCGGGGTAGCCGAGCCACCGCCGGTTGCCGATGGAGTTGAGCCTACAGGTACTGCCCGTGCGCAGATTACCTCCAGGTTACCTGATGGCACTGCCCCTGCTGCTAATAGGCGTGCGCAAGGACCACCACCCGCGGTGTTTTCCAGCTGCAAATTTACTGCCTTATCTAGCGATAGCGCGTGTACGTCAGCCATATAAAAGACTAGCATTGGCGAAACAAGACAAGCGATGAGTGTTGCACGAGCTGTTAATATAGAGAGCATATTTTCCTTTTCCTTTTGATGAAGTGATAACTTTGAGAGCCAGGTTCACGATGCGCGTTTACACATATGTTACTGTAATCGTTAGCCTGGGTTAGGGGACTCTAAGCGAGCAGCGATTATAGTGGATATTTTAGAAAAGTACTTGATACTCAGCGCTGTTAATAAAGATACATACTATGCAAAATGATAATGATAAAACCCGTCAGCTTTTCGATAAAACAAATATTGCAATTAAAACAGCCGATGAAAAAACCCGGGTAGTGAATAAACCCTCGTCGAATAGTACAAAAACATCGGAGACAACCCAAGCAAAAACAAGTACGCTTTTTTCATCCCATAATTTCGCTGAACAATCTAACCTGTCAGTTAATTCTGTAAACGATTTAGCTCCTGGCGCTGTCATCAAGCAACGCTTTAAATTGGAAAAATGTATCGGTCGCGGTGGGATGGGTACTATCTTCCTGGCATCAGATTTACGCAAAGAAGAATTGGGCGATACAGATCCCCATGTAGCAATTAAATTTCTTAATGAGGAATTACACGATAGTTTAGGCGCTATTGTAGCGCTACAAAGAGAAGCGCGAAAATCCCAGACACTTTCACACCCTAACATCGTTACGGTTTATGATTTTGATCGAGAAAATAATATTTTCTATTTGAGCATGGAGTATTTGCGTGGCGAATCCTTCGGTCAATATATTTCTCGCAATGCCAATCGCATGGAAAACCCAGCGCAGCTTATGCGGTATATCGAATTTATGGCAAGGGGTTTAGCCTATGCCCATCAAGAAGGTTTTGTCCACGCAGATTTTAAACCAGCGAATGTGTTTTTAACCGAGCAAGCACAAGTCAAAATTTTAGATTTTGGCATTGCGCAAGCTGTGCGCAGCAATCTTGCTGTGGCGCACCCGAGTGATTCGCTGTTCGACCCCGTGTTGCTAGGAGCAATGACGCCAAATTATGCGAGTCTCGAAATGTTGAATCAGGAACGACCCATTCCTGCCGATGATGTTTATGCACTCGCCGTTGTTGCTTATGAGTTGTTAGGCGGTGGCGCGCCATTTCGTTTAAATGGAAAACGCATTAATGCCAAACAAGCGTTCGAGCAGGGCATTTATGCGTCGCCCATCGCAGGTGTGCCTAAAAGACCAATGGACACAATTCTTAAAGGCTTGTCCTTCAAACGCGAAGCGCGTTTTGTCGACGCCGGTAAATTTATTGATGCAATTAAACCACGGGTCAAAATACGCCAGTCAGCACTCATACTTATTACTGTACTTGCAATAACTGTTTTGATTTCATGGGGAATTGTAGTCAACAAAACAGAAGCTGTTATTGGCTTTGACGATTTGCCGCCAACGATGAGCGCAATTATTGAAACTATTAAAACGGCAGATGCTATTTATGCGCAAGGCGATATAGATCAAGCTCATAAACTTTATGTGCAGGCATGGGAATCGGGTGCAGATACAATGCGTGCAGATTCACGCGACCTCTTCAAGTTAAAAATTATTCTTGATCGTCGATTTGACAAGATTATTAACAATCTTATTAGTCGCACACAAGATAAAAAATTGGATCTTTTTTCGGCAATGCAGTTACAAATGACATTAGAATTTTTAAAGCAAGGTGATTTAGGGACACTAGATGAAGACATTGAAGTTTCCCTAAGTAAGTTGCAGAAATCAATTGATAGCAAAGAACTTAAATAACGTTTTAACTACCCCGTTACGGGTGCATTAGACTTTTCAATTAAATGGTGCATTACATGAATATTATTTTCTTTGCCAGCCCAAAAAAAATAGCAACTATTTTTTTCGTTTTAAATATATGCTTTGCTGTTATCGGTTGTAGTACACCACAAACCAAAAACGCGGGTAGCATGACGGAGGGATATAAACCCATTAATGAATTACAAATAGTGGATTGTTCTCTGCCGGGGCAAGTTAATCGATTGGGCGACATGACCTATGTAACTGAACGACGCGCAACACGCACTACCGCATTTGATTGCAATCTCAGGGGCGGTGAATATGTCGCTTATGATCGTGCAGACTACCGTTCTGCATTAAATGTATGGCTTAAAAATGCAGAGCTGGGTAATGCCGAAGCACAAACCTATGTGGGGGAAATTTTTGAAAAAGGTTTAGGCCAAGAAATAGATTATGCGACTGCTGCGATATGGTATAAAAAAGCAGCCAGCCAAGGCTATCAGCGGGCCCAAATAAATTTGGGTTTTCTCTATGAAAAAGGCCTGGGTGTTGAAAAAGATGTCGGCAAGGCACTTTCCTATTACCGACTTTCTGTAGGCGGAGAAGCGTTAGTTCTCGAAGCTGACGCAAAGCAAGCTGTAGAACAAGCGCGCAATGAACTACAAAAGAAAGTGGAATCATCAACTCAAGAATCCACCTATTTACATCTTCAACTTAAAGAACTTCAACAGAAAGCTAACGCGGAAAAAAATAATTCCCAACTCCTTGTGCTGCAAAATCTTTATGACAAGAGCCAGTTAGAACTTCAAACGCTTACACAAAAAATTGCCGATCTACCAAAACCCAATTATCGAAATATCGAACCGAATAATCTTTTGCAACCTGTAACATTAAAAACGGCCAAACCACTCGCATATAACGACATCGAGTTTGGGCGCTATTTTGCGTTAATAATCGGCAATCAGGACTACCTTTATATTGATGATTTACAATCGCCGAAAAAAGATGCTCAACGTATTCAACAAGTTTTGGAGCAACGTTACGGGTTTAGTACAGTTACCCTTTTTGATGCGGGAGAAAAGGAAATTTTAAATGCCTTCAACGATTTGTATAATCAAATTGGCCAGCAAGACAATTTGGTGGTTTTTTACGCAGGGCACGGAAATTTATCGCAGGGCTCTGTACGTAAGCGCGGCTATTGGTTGCCTACGAATGCTGAACAGAATGTACTTACCAACTGGATCAGTAATAATGTAATTAGTGATCATTTAGATCGTATCAAAGCCAGATCTATTTTGGTGATAGCGGACTCTTGTTTTGCCGGAAATCTAGCTTCTGAAAATAGTGCATTTTTGTTAGGCGGGGTTAACGTCAGCCTCTCCAAACAATCGATAGAGATTGGCAAGTCGAGACGGTCAAGAATCGTTATTTCCTCAGGCGGCGAGAAACCGGTCTTAGATGGTATTAATGGTGAGCACTCCATCTTTGCCAACGCGCTAATCAATTTGCTCGAAAAAAATGAAGGCATTCTTCGCGAAGATATGCTGTTTTCACAAGTTGCTGTT
>JAYWHF010000277.1:0-3789 GCA_043777855.1 Gammaproteobacteria bacterium
CCCAAGCCATCATCGACACTACGCCCGCCATCGACGGCGAGCTGCTAGATCTTTGCCTTTGGGCGGCCAATTACTATCAGTCCCCCGAGGGCGAAGCACTGTTCGCGGCCCTGCCCGTGCTTCTGCGTCAGGGCGAAGTCGCGCAGCGGCGCACCGAAGCTTGTTGGCAACTCACCACCGAAGGTAAAGGGTTGCCCGTGGGTGCCCTTAAACGCTCGCCCAAACAGGCCGCGTTATTAGCCGCTTTACAAGAGCACAGCCCACTCAGCCGCAGCAACATTAAAGCGCTTGACATACCCTCAAATATCATCAGGGCACTGACCGAAAAAGGTCTCATTACCGCCACAAAAATGGTTTTCAATGACGCCACCCCTGAGCCAGCTCCCCTACTTCGGCAACAACATTTATCGCTGAGTGACGAGCAAGCAGCCGCCTTTAGTCAGATCAAGACCCAAGAATTTCAAGTGAGCTTGCTCGATGGCGCCACCGGCAGCGGTAAAACTGAAATCTATCTCCAAACCATCGCGAGGATCTTAGAGCAGGGCCAGCAGGCGCTGGTATTAGTGCCAGAAATTGGTCTCACGCCCCAAACCATCGCGCGCTTTAACCAACGATTTGCCGTGCCTGTTGTGGCCATGCACTCCGGATTGAATGACCGCGAACGGCTCGATGCATGGCTAAACGCAAAATCTGGCCATGCTCGTATTCTTATAGGAACCCGCTCTGCCATTTTCACGCCCATGCCTGATCTTGGGGTCATCATTATCGATGAAGAGCACGATAGCTCCTTCAAACAACAAGATGGCTTCCGTTATTCTGCGAGAGATTTAGCGGTATTGCGCGCCAGCCGCTTACAGATCCCCCTGTTACTGGGTACCGCAACAGCCTCACTCGAAACCCTCAACAATGCGCTTCAGGGGCGCTATCAACACCTGCGCCTCACCGCTCGAGCGGGTAACGCAAAAGCCCCTGAAATCAGATTGCTGGACATTCGCGGTCAGACGCTAATTGAGGGCTTCGCTGCCGAGACCACCGCCGCTATCGCCAGTGAAATAGCCGCCGGCAACCAAGTATTGGTGTTTCTCAACCGTCGCGGCTACGCACCTACGTTGGAGTGTCAAGACTGCGGCTGGCTCGCGAGCTGCCCCCATTGCGACCTGAGGATGACGGTGCATCAGTCACCACGTCATTTACATTGCCACCACTGTGGCCACCAACGCGCTTTACCGAAGCATTGTCCGCACTGCAAAAGCAGCCGACTGCAACCCCTTGGCCAAGGTACAGAGCGCAGCGAAATTGTGCTCACGGAATGGTTTCCAAATACCCGTATCATTCGTGTTGACCGCGACTCTACCCGCCATAAAAATGCAATGAACTCCATTCTCGACGAGGTCAATCGAGGCGGCGCCTGTATTCTGGTGGGCACCCAGATGCTAGCCAAGGGGCACCATTTTGCGGACGTAACCTTGGTTGTTATCATCGATGCCGACGCCGGGCTTTTCAGCACCGACTTTCGCGGCCCCGAACGCATGGGGCAGCTTTTACTGCAAGTTGCTGGGCGGGCAGGGCGGGCCGACAAACCGGGCCGAGTCATTATGCAAAGTATGCATTGCGATCATCCACTGGTCCAAACCTTAGTGGGCAGAGGTTACCACGCCTTTGCCAGTCTCATTTTGCAAGAACGCGCGATTACGCAATTGCCACCCTACCGCTATCTCGCGCTTTTAAGAGCTGACAGCAAACGCCCGGAACATGCCGTTGAATTTTTGAAACTCGCGCGCGAAGAGGCTCAGATGCTGGTCGCCGCTAGCCCTCTTTTGCACTACCTCGGGCCGCTACCGGCCATGATTGAAAAGCGCGGAGATCGCTTTCGCTACCATTTACAATTCAACAGCGCGCAACGCAAACCATTGCAGCAACTGCTCGCTCAGCTGGTACAAATACTAGAAAGTCACACACTCAGTAAACAAGTGCGCTGGGCCGTAGACGTCGACCCTATCGAGATGGGTTAATCGTCACGGCTCGCAACTGGCAGTATTTACTATTACAATCGCGGCCCCACTCCACGTGCCCGCTGTTATTGTTTACCAAGGAAATTATGAGCAAAGATTTCGCCAAAAAAGGCGCCCAGAGCAAGCGCCGCGGCACTGTCGCAAAAGGGCCAACACCGGGCTGGGTCTGGTTTATCGTCGGCGCCATTCTCGGTGCATTTGGCATGGCATTAGTATTTTGGAACAATGCGCAAACTAAGACGCCAGCGGGAACCGAAACAACAAAACCCGCCGTCAGTAACTCTTCAAAAACACCCAAACCCCGTTTTGATTTTTATAAGCTACTGCAAGAAAGCGAAGTTATAGTTCCAGCGACCGAGAAGATGCCCGACGAAGACAAGGCGCCAGAACAAACAGCGCCCAACACTGAATTCATTCTCCAAGTTGGCTCCTTTCCAAACCGCCCAGAAGCCGACAAATATCGCGCGGAGTTGATTTTATTAAATCTTGATGCACACATTGAAACCGTCGAAATTCACAAGGGGGAGATCTGGCATAGAGTTATGGTGGGGCCGTTCGACTCGCAACAAAAATTAGCATCAGCACGTTCAACACTGGTTACTAATCAATACAGCCCTTTGGTAATGAAGCGCGCCAAGAACAAAAAATAGCCTTGCTATTCTCAAGGGCTGACTGAGGATCTAGAACACCTATAAATCACCTACTGTTCAATCAGATGCTGTTAGATGCCGTTCAATTAAATGCTTTTCAATTGAACGCAATTGTTTAACGCACACTTTTATGACTGAGAAATAGATGCAAAAGATTCCCACCAAAATTCAACTGCACCAGCAATCACAAGACCTTGAATTACATTTTGGCAAGGAGCAGTTTTTACTGAGCGCTGAGTTTTTACGTGTCCACTCTCCCAGCGCCGAAGTCATGGGCCACGGCCCAAATCAAGCCGTACTGCAGTTTGGAAAAAAGAGTGTTTGTCTACAAAAAATTGAACGTGCCGGCAATTATGCACTCAAGCTTTTTTTTGATGATGGACACGATTCAGGTATCTATACGTGGAATTATTTATACGAGATCTGCGCCAAGAAAACGCTGTTGTGGGATGAATACCTCACGGCATTGAATCGCGCAGGAAAAAGCCGGGAGAAAGACACCAGCCTCGTGAAGTTTGTGTAAGGATTTTCTTGAGTTGTTTTGTTGAGTTGTTTTGTTGAGTTGTTTTCTTGGCGCTCGCTTTCGGACGACAAAACGTTAAAAGCCCCCTAGAGCAGGTCGCGCAAGGAGATTTAAAAACAATTAGCCTTTAAGAAGAATGCAGCAACTCATCCTCGCGAATTATTTTTTCCGCTAAAGGCAACAAAGCATCTATTTGTTTTTGCTCGTCAGGCGTAGGCAATGCGTACCCACGAGGCCTAATGCCTTCGCTGTAAGACCAACCATAACCCCAACGATAAGGCGTCAACCAATAGGGGCTTCCACCCCAAAGCACATTCACGTACATGTATTCAGCCATACCCTTTCCCGCTCTTTCCGTCACACAGGCTTTTAAATCATCGTCCGCTTGCCTTCGCTGCACAGCGGAACCACCTAACCAATAGGCCTTATCGTGGGCAACGCAACATCCCCGCCACAAATTCGGTCTGGTCGGTGTTCCATCAATCCATAACGAACACCCATCCGTCGTAAAAGGCTTAAGCGCTTGGGCATCAGCCAAAGCCACCTGCGCATCGGCCGTTAATAGCATTAACAAAAGTAGATGGATTAAAGACATACCTCGGCG
>JAYWHF010000278.1:0-3779 GCA_043777855.1 Gammaproteobacteria bacterium
AAATTTCGAGCGCCAAGATACCTAAGCAAGCCATAAATACTACCCAGCCCTGAAAGTCATGTAAAAAACCTTCAGCAGCACCAATACCCCACAACTCAACCGATATACCGATCACCGTAATACGAAAACTATTCATTAATAGCGTAATCGGAATCGTCGATAAAAATATAACCGCTTTTTTCCAAAATGCAGAACGATAAACATAAGCAACGAGGAATCCAAAACTCATCAACGGAAATAGATAACGCAGGCCACTACAGGCATCCACCACTTGTAAACGATATGTTCCCAAGTCAATGACATTGCCCTCTAAATATACGCTGACATTCATCAAGCGAAGTATAAATACACCAATACTCGATGAGATAAGTTGAAGATAGGAAGACAGATTAAAGTACAAGAAATTGGGTAGGGGAATCATAAACAATAGATAGATAAGCGGAACCGCGATAATACTTGCGCCCGACAGACCTAAAAGTGAAATTGCTATGCCAGCAAGTGTGACTATAAATCCATACTGAATAATAATATAAATCGCACTTAGCTCTCCCAGCAGGTAAAAAAGAATTCCAACAATAATCGCTGCAACCCCAACAAATTGATGCTTACATTTCACAGCAGCAAGTTTTGGAAATTTTTGAAGCAATAGAAATAAACTTACGATGGGTATCATATACCCGTGACTAAACTCCTCTCGTTCCCAGTCCAATAACATGTAGGAAAGACCGTCGGAAAAAAGAAAAATACTGAGTGAAATAGTTAGCGCGAAATAAACTAATGGCCAATAATTGAATTCTTCTTCCACTCCATTAAGACTTTCTCGAATTCCTACAGCCATACACATACCCGTATTAGATTAGTTTTACTCAAAGATAAATTTGCACGAGTTAGCTTCTAGCCGTTTTCTCGTTCGCTAAAAACCAATCATAGGTTTGTGCTATGCCAGCTTCAAGAGAATACAAGGGTTTCCAACCCATTCTTGCAATAAGCCTAGAATCCATTAGCTTTTTGGGCGCACCATCAGGTCTACTTGCGTCGGAATGAATAGCACCGGCGTAGTCCAAGACTCTACAAATTGTTTTCGCCAGTTCACTAATGCTAATATCTTCGCCGGCGCCAATATTAATATGTGAACACCTCGCGTTTACGAGCTCATTGTAATCACTCTTTGGTGTCTCCAAGATTTTTACACAAGCTGCCGCTAAATCATCTACATGCAGGAATTCGCGTAATGAAGAACCTGTGCCCCATACATCAACCGATGGCCGGTTATTGATTTTCGCGTGATGTACTTTCTTGATAAGGGCCGGAATAACATGGCTATTTTCTAAATGAAAATTATCATTAGGCCCGTAGAGATTGCATGGCATAACCGAACGATAATCAGTGCCATATTGCCGATTGTAACTTTCACACAGCTTAATGCCGGCAATTTTAGCAATTGCATAAGGTTCGTTAGTGGGCTCCAATAAGCCGGTTAATAACGTATCCTCTTTCATGGGTTGGCTTGCGTATTTTGGATATATACACGAGCTACCTAAAAATAAAATGTTCTTCACGCCAGCTTCAAACGCTTGATGAACAAGGTTGCATTCCATCATCAAGTTGGCATAGATGAAATCTGCCGGGTAGGTGTTGTTAGCATGAATGCCCCCTACTTTTGCAGCGGCAATTAAAACGTAATCAGGGCGCTGGGTTTGCATAAACTCCTGCACGGCTTGCTGATTAATGAGATCCATTTGTTGCCTAGTTCGCGTGATAATATTGTTAAATTTCATGCGTTCGAGTTGCCTAACTAATGCTGACCCCACCATCCCCTGATGGCCAGACACATATATTTTACTTTCGCTGGTAATCATCTTTTTCGCTCCACTACTCTGTGCGTAATGCTAGGTCAAAGCCACCCTTACGGAGGGTGGAAAAACGTTTAGCTTGATCAATATCGTGATGCACCATTTCTTTAACCAAGTCAGCAAATTGAATTTTCGGCTCCCATCCCAGTTTTAGTTTCGCTTTTGTAGGATCACCCAACAGGCTTTCAACTTCAGTCGGTCTAAAATATCGCGGATCCACTTTAACAATTTGCTTTCCCACTAAATGATTTAACGCAAGATCTAATCCTGCATCCGCAACTTCCGTGCAGATTGCATATTCATTTTCAGCCGTGCCATGCCAACGGAGTGACAACCCCATTTCGTTGGCACAACGATCCACAAATGTTCTTACAGAATACTGTTTACCGGTGGCAATAACAAAATCTTCTGGCGTTTCTTGCTGCATCATAAGCCATTGCATTTCCACGTAGTCCTTTGCATGCCCCCAATCTCTTTTAGCATCGAGGTTGCCCAGATATAAACATTCATCAAGGCCCAGTGCGATATTCGCCAATCCTCGGGTAATTTTACGAGTAACGAAAGTTTCACCGCGGCGCGGAGATTCGTGATTAAACAAAATCCCATTGCAGGCATAAATTCCGTAGGCTTCGCGATAATTAACGGTTATCCAGTAAGCATACATTTTTGCGACAGCGTAAGGAGAGCGAGGATAAAAAGGTGTGGTTTCCTTTTGCGGAACCTCTTGTACAAGGCCGTAAAGCTCTGAGGTAGATGCTTGATAAAATTTGGTTTTCTTTTCCAGCCCTAGCAATCGAATGGCTTCAAGAATTCTTAAAGCCCCCATTCCGTCTACGTCAGCGGTATATTCTGGTGACTCAAAAGAAACCGCTACGTGACTCATTGCACCCAAATTATAAATTTCATCGGGCCGAATATTTTGTACCAGACGAACGATATTTGAGGTGTCGGAAAGGTCGCCATAGTGGAGAAAAAATTTCACATCCGTTTCATGTCGATCTTTATAAAGATGATCAATTAACTGCGTATTAAATGAGGCAGATCTTCGTTTAATGCCATGAACTTCATAGCCCTTTTTTAACAAAAATTCAGCGAGATATGAACCATCCTGACCCGTGATGCCCGTGATAAGTGCTCGCTTAATTGTCATACTTCACACCCTTAAAATTGTAGTAATTGCCGCCGATCTGTCAGCCATTTATCAGCCGTCTTTCAGCCATCTAAACCTTTCATGGATTGCTGAAGAATAAAGTGACTAGAAGCTTGAGTAAAGTTAGCTGCTCGTAGCCAGCAGCCAATCTCGTAGACAACAGTCAATGCAGCACAGCGGAATAATTAGCCACTAATCACTATCGCTAACGTTCAGCAGGCCAATACTAATAGCGGGAATTATAGGAAAATATTCATTACAGAATTATGACTTTTTGATGACGGTTTGACGCAAAAAATAGGTAAATTGGATCTCAGTGGCGATTACCTTTGTATTTAACTCAATTTATAACGCACTGCCGCCATAACAAAGATAATGGGTGAAATAAAATTCCGTCGCCACATACGTTTTGGCTCTTTCCATAGCCGAATTAACCATTCCACACCTGCTTTTTGTGCCCACTCTGGTGCGCGCTCGTAAGTGCCCGCACAAAAATCAAAAACAGCGCCTATGTTGCCAATAATCGGTACGGCCAATTGATCTCTGTTATTTTGCGTCCACAGCTCTTGTTTGGGTGCAGTCATACCCACCCAAAGAATGTCGGGCTTAGCGGCGTTAATATTATCGATAAAGGAGGCATTTTCTGCTCCAGACCATTCACCATAAGGCGGTGATACGAAACCACATAGCACTAGGTTAGGGTAAAGTTGTTCAAGATTAATTTTCATTAAATTCAACACTTTTAAACTAGAACCAAAAAAATAGACTCTTGTTTT
>JAYWHF010000279.1:0-3774 GCA_043777855.1 Gammaproteobacteria bacterium
GAATACTCTTCACTTTAAAACCGTATGAGGCATGGATGCCGATTCGAGCCTACACGGAAGTATTTACGGCGCGTTTTAAAGTGAAGAGTATTCTTTACATATGACCAGTTAGTAAAAGAGCAATAAACCTTGGATAAAAAGCTAGGAATAAAATGTAACGGGCTATATAGTGAGTGTGGCTAATAAGCCCCTACATCTATAGCCCCTATGCCTGAAATCTATCGAAAAGGAACGTGAGTATGAAAACTAGCGCATCATTTTTTTGCAGTTCAATTTTATTATTGTCTGGTGCAGTTCATGCGTCGGATAAAGACATAACGCTGAATAGTATCGCACCTTACTACGATTTAAAAATAATTCCATCTAACATATCCAGTGAGTGTAAAGAATTAGGTGCTCAGATGGCGGCCGCAACAAAAGTAAATTTGGAGCGCGACGGTTGGTCAGTAATATTGACTGATGAAAGCAGTATCAAAAATGAAGGTGCTCAGATAAAACTCATCATCATGAACGCGATGAGTAGCGGTAATGCTTTTATGGGGCATCAAAAATCTGTTTCAATCAATGCTGAATTGTATAGAGAGGGTAAGCTTGTGGATACCTACGTCGGTACTCGTGGTTCAGGTGGTGGTTTTGGTGCGGGATTTAAAGGTTCCTGCCAAGTTCTTGAGCGTTGCGTTACTACATTGGGTAAAGATGTTGCTAAATGGCTCAAAACAAAATCCTAGTTTGTATTTGAAGGGCTCAAGCTAAAGGGGGCGGCGTAAATGTAACTCCCAGCTTATCGGCCAGCTCCAATTTTTTATTGTGGCTTGAGTTGTTTTTGAATGGGCGATCTCACGTTAAAAAAATCCCGCAAATTTTTACTTTTTTTGCGGGATTTTTTATGTTAACGACTGAAAATTAGTACACTAAGGTTTGAATGGCGTGAGCGGGAATAGTGATTTTTGCTTCATCTAAGCCCACATAAAAACGATAGTTAATTTCTTTGTCACTTTGATTCATCACAATGGTGGCCATTGTGTTGTCTTGGTTTAAAAATGATGTTGTTTGTAGCAGGCTTCTACTGCTGTTTGAGCCTACGCGTTGAGCATTCGGGCGAATGAATTTTGAAAAATGGCCGATGTAAGAATAGGTTGGTGTGTAAATCAAATCGCCCGTCTTACTATCGAAGTGAATTGCCGAATAACATAAGTTGCCAACATGGTTAGGGCCGCCGGTGTCATCCAGTAAAATGTTCCAATCAGTCCAGCCAACGGAACCGTTGTTGAAGTCGTTGATAATGGAGTTGCCATATTTTTCGCCGTGCGGCCAATATTGGTAGCGCTCAGGGTTGAATTTTTCGATGGCGGCTTCCGTCAGTAGTATGTGTTTATCGGGGTAGGCTTTTGCGATATCTCCAACATTTCTAAACATGGGGTCGCCCCCGGTCCAAGTTTCGTACCAGTGAAAGCCAATACCCCAAGCGTACTTAGAGGCTTCCTTGTCGTCAAAAATAGTATTGGCGCGATTGCTTATTAGGTCTCGATTGTGATCCCAGACAATAATCTTTTTATCTTTGAACCCCGCTTTGCGCATGGTTGGACCTAGGTGATTTTTTAGAAAGTCGCGCTCTTCCTCCGCGGTGAAGATCATGGACTCCCAGATTTGCTTCGCCATAGGCTCATTTTGAACAGTAATACCCCAGATGGGGATGCCTTCTTTTTCGTAGGCTTTGATAAATTTAGTGAAGTAGGTCGCCCATGTGGCATTGTATTCGGGCAACAGTTTTCCGCCGCGCAGCATGTCATTATTATCTTTCATGAACGCAGGCGCGCTCCAAGGGCTGGCGAATAGCGTGAGTTTTCCGCCGGCGGCTTCAATCGCTTTTTTAATCAGTGGTATGCGAAACGCGCGGTCGTGATCGATTGAGAAAGTAGCTAATGCCTTGTCACCCTCTTGAATATAGGTGTAGCTGCTGCTGCTAAAATCGGTACTGTGAATAGAGGTCCGCGCTAGGCTATAGCCTATGCCAAGTTCTTTGCTGTAGTAGGCGTGCAAAAATTCCTGTTGCTTTGTGGGGCTCAGTCGCGCAAATACTTCTGCGCTTGAATCAGTGATAGCGCCACCAATGCCCAAGAACTTCTGAAAGCGGTTGTTGGGATTAACAAAAACGGCAATATCAGTTTCTGGTGGCTGTTGTCCTGGAGAGAAGCTGAGGCTGGCGGTGAGTGCCAAGCGTTTCTCGACATCTTTCGCGGTAGTGTAAACACTGATTGTTTTGCCGGTTGCTGAAAAAGCCGCTATTTTCCTGTCTCCAGCGTTTGCATTCTGTGCGCCAGCGATGATTAGCATCATCAAGGCTGAGGTGAATAAAGTGCCTCTTTTCATAAGGTTTTCCTGTGGTTGATTTTTTAATGAATGTCGTTAGTTATTAGTATTTGTCGACGCGAACGAAAAGCTGAGTTCTCGACTGCGGCGCTCGATTATAGCGATCTAGATGGTGAAGATGGCTATTTTTTTATCCGATCGTGAAAATGCAACCGCTTATGATTGCGTCTTATACTTTTTTTCTCCACACTTCTGTTCCAGAGGCAAATTAGACTCATTTCTCCCGAGGCGCCTATAATGGGCGCCCGTGTTAAGTTGCTTAATTTAAGGGTAATACGTTGTGAGTATCTTTCTGTTAAAACTCGTTGCATCGGTTTTTGCACTTACACTGTTTGCCTTTGCGAGCCTGCAGCTTAATGACCCTGACCCGATTATGTGGGCTGGTTTCTACATCCTGTGTGCGTTAGTTCCCTTACTTTTGGTATTCAACATCTACTACGCGTCGCTGTTTTGGGCTGCCTTAGCGGCTTGTGTTGCGCAATTGTGTGTTGCCGGTCCTGGTGCTTTTGAATATTCGCGATATATGGCACAAGAAGCCCTAATGCAGGCTATGAATCCTGATAAACCGTATATCGAAGAGGCACGCGAATTTTCGGGCGTGTTAATTGCGCTGGTCTGTATTACCCTTAGCGCCGGCGTCATACGCACTTACGCAATTAAGAGGTCTTTGCCGTCGGATATCAATCGCGATAAATTTCCAACAGAGTAGATTTCTAGCAATCTAAGTTTCTAGCACATTAAGTTTCCAGTAAGCTCTATTTTTGTAATTAACCTAAAAACAATCATTTTATAAACACAACGCATGACTGACTATTATGAAATTACTAAGCCGTTTTTTTAAAAAAACTCCAGCCAAAGTCGCCACTATTGATGAGCAAATCAAAGCGCTTGCACAGCATTCAGATGCGCAGTTGGTATTAGTGGCCACAACAACAACCAGTGATGATTTGCTGCGTGAAGCTGCCATCGCCAAGTTAAATTTCGGCGGTGAGTTGCTTGGTCTTATCAAAGGCACTCATTCGGTGAGAGTTCAAACAGCCGCACGCAAACGCGTAGGCCAACTACTGGACGATAAAATAATTACAATCGACGAGTTGGCGCAAGACATCTTGGACCCTTTAGCCTTGCTTGCTGCGGCGAGTTATTCGCCGGCGGCAAGTGCAGATGCGCTTGAAAAAATTACTGACACAAGCTTATTGCTGCAGCTTGCAAGTGACGCGCGCACGACGCAAATACGCCAAGCGTCAGCGGCAAAAATAACAGATCGCGAATCGCTTGAGCAACTCGCAAAAGCGGTGCAGAGTAAGGACAAAAATGTTTATAAGTTGGTTAAAGCGCGCCTTGATGTGTTTAAGTCGGGTGATGCCAAATTTGCCGAAATGGAGTCGCTCGCACAAACTGTTT
>JAYWHF010000280.1:0-10633 GCA_043777855.1 Gammaproteobacteria bacterium
GCACGACTATCCATTCTGAGGAGCGAGTTCATTGTCAGGGTGAAGCGGTTTTTAACCGCCAGCCTGCATCCGCCAAACTCGATATAGCACAACTCAGTGCGCAAATGACACAGGGTAAATTTGATTCGGCCTATCAAGGAATAGTGTCTATAGCAAAAGGGCAGAATCAAATACTAGCTCACTTGGCTTTACCGGCGAGTACCACTGTAAGTTCTGACTATTTACTTCACCCACGTGTAATGGACAGTGCGTTGCACGTAGCAGTTCTATTCGTGGACGATCTATCTCCGCAAACGTCCCTACTCAATGTTCCGCCATTAATAGTTTCGCTGGAATCTGTGCGCATTGTATTTGCGTGCCTAAAAGAAATGCTGGTGTGGGTGCGTTACTCGCAGAATAGCGGCGCTACACATTCAGTTGCTGTCGATATTGATCTGTGTGATTTACAGGGAAATATTTGTGTGCAGATGCGAGGTTTGTCGCTGCAAAAAATGGCGCCGCAACAATTATTAACTTCGCAACAAGCACCAACTCATGTGGATTATCAAGCAAATGTGACACTGGCTGCACCCACAGAAAATTTTATCGCTGCTGCGCCCGTAGTAACAAAGTCTCAAGCAATTCAGTTAATGAATCTGCTAGAATTGCAAGCAGTAGCCAGTATCAATGTTGCTCTGGCTAAACCCAAAGCAGCCTTGCGCATTAACTTGCAAGAGACAACCGCTGTAACCCACACAAATATTTATGCACCGCTGGTATCGCTGCAACCGGTAAATTCTGCTGCTGATAAGCCAACTACTTACGCCACGTTTGAACAACAGGTATCTGGCGCACCAGAAACTGTTCTTACGCAAGCGCAATTGCAGCAGCAATTGAGAACAAGTTTAGCTGAAGCGCTTTATATGAATGCGTCTGATATTGAGATAGATAAATCCTTTGTCGATCTCGGTCTGGATTCCATTGTTGGTGTTGAGTGGGTGAAAGTTATCAATAAAAAATATGGTTTAGCGATTTCGGCTACGCGGGTTTACGATTATTCAAATATCAAGGAGTTGGCATTATTTTTAGAAAAAGAACTGGAACAATTGCCAAAAGCAGTACAACCACTGGCAGCAAAACCCATTGCCTCACTGAAAGATTCACCGGTGGCGACCGTCAGTCTTTCCACTCAGTCCTTTACCACTGTATCAGCTAATGAGTCAGTCGCGCATGAAAAAGAAGCGGTTCTGTCGCAAGCGCAATTGCAACAACAATTAAGAACAAGTTTGGCTGAAGCGCTTTACATGAATGCGTCTGACATTGAGATAGACAAATCCTTTGTTGATCTTGGTTTGGATTCAATTGTGGGTGTTGAATGGGTTAGAGTTATTAATAAACAATATTGCCTGAATATATCCGCCACTCGCGTTTATGATTATTCAAACATTAAAGAGCTTGCATCGTTTTTAGTAACCGAACTGGAAAAATTACCGCCATCAGCAAAACCCCCAGCCGCAGTACTTTCAACAGTTGCAGTAAAGCCAGTGATTTTATCTGAGCCCGCTTTTGTTGCTGAAATGCGTGTGCCGTCTATATCCACGAATAGTACTCTGTTGCCATTGTTGACGTCATATCCAATTCTTAAGCGGAGGGCTCGTGTTAATCGCACAACAGAAATTAGTCAAGCCTCTCAAACAAGTAACTCGACACAGGTACAACATTATTCTGCGTCAGTGCAAAATAGTTATGCACCTTCGCAAGAAAAAATTGCCATTATTGGAATGTCAGGAAAATACCCACAGTCCAGTAATTTACAGGAGTATTGGGAGAATTTACTGGAAGGTAAAAACTCAATTACAGAAATTCCTGCATCGCGTTGGGATGTAAATCAATATTACGATCCTGACCCCAGTCAAAAAGACAAAATATATTGCAAGTGGTTGGGCATGTTGGATAACGTTGATTGTTTCGACCCATTATTCTTTCAAATTTCACCGGCAGAAGCTGAAAGCATGGACCCGCAGCATCGCTTATTCATGGAAGAAAGCTACAAAGCATTTGAAGATGCCGGTTACAGCAATACGACGCTTAGCAATAAAAAATGTGGTGTGTACCTTGGCATAATGAGCAGTGAATATTCGTTACTGCTTACTCAAAATACGGCGGGTGCTGTGGATACAACGGGAAATAGTTATGCAATTGGCGCTGCGCGCATCGCTTACTATTTAAATCTTAAGGGGCCCGCAATTCCAATTGATACGGCCTGTTCTTCTTCGCTGGTTGCGATACACCTTGCGTGCCAGGGATTATTAAATCGTGAAATTGATATGGGCCTGGCAGGCGGCGTTAGTTTATATTTATTGCCTGAAACCTATTTAGGTATGTGCCGTGCGGGCATGCTGTCTCCTGAAGGTCAGTGTAAAACATTTGATAATGCCGCCAATGGTTTTGTGCCTGGCGAAGGCGTCGGTGCGGTGGTACTAAAACGTCTTCAGGATGCCGAGCGAGATAATGATTTTATTTACGGTGTTATTCTTGGTTCTGGTATTAATCAGGATGGTAAAACCAACGGCATTACGGCGCCGAGTGTGAATAGTCAAATTGAATTGGAACGCGAAATTTATAGTAAATATAATATTGATCCCGAAACCATTAGCTATGTAGAAACTCACGGCACGGGCACCAAGTTAGGTGACCCGATTGAGCTGGAAGCACTTGCTACCGTATTCAGTGAAAAAACAGCGAAGAAAAATTACTGCGGTTTAGGTTCAGTCAAAAGTAATATCGGGCATATATCTGGCGCGGCAGGTGTTGCCAGCGTACAAAAAGTTTTATTGTCTATGCGGCATAAAACACTGGTTCCCAGCCTAAATGTTAATAAAGAAAATATTCTTTTTGATTTTGACAATTCTCCATTTTATATTTCAAAAGAAAAACACACATGGGATGTCGCGCCTAATTCATTGCGCCGGGCCAGTGTCAGTGCGTTTGGTTTTAGTGGTACCAATGCACATTTAGTCATTGAGGAATACCTGTCTCCAACAAAAAACAAACAGAACCTGTTAGCTAATCAAGACGTTGCTATTCTTTTATCTGCGCGAAGTGCTGAACAACTGCGACAAAAAGCGCATGACTTATTGAAATTTATTCGCAATGAAACACAATCTTCTCAAGTCATAGATCTTACCTCCATGGCCTACACGCTTCAGCTCGGCAGAGAAGCTATGAAGGATCGTTTGGGTTTTGTGGTTAGCTCTGTTGCGCACCTGGAAGAAAAACTTCAGGCTTATTTGACGGAAGTACAGGGCGGAGACATTTCATTGATAGACGGTGTTTATCAAGGGAAAATCGCGCGCGATAAAGATACGCTGTCAATGTTCAGTGCCGATTCGGATTTGCGCGAAACATTAGATAAATGGATCGCACAAAAGAAATACGTAAAATTAGTAGAGCTCTGGGTTAAAGGGCTGGAGCTAGATTGGAACAAACTCTACGACAAGAAACCGCAACGCATGAGTTTGCCCACTTACCCCTTTGCCAAAGAGCACTATTGGGTAAGTACATTGCCTGTCACCCAGAAAATGGCGCAGACTGACGTTGTAGAAGGTGTTGTAAAAGGTATTACGCAAAACCTTGTCGAGGAAAAACAGGCGTTATATTACTCTCCGCAATGGAAACCGAGTGCGTTAATCACAACAAAAGAAAAGCCGGTGCTAACTGGCCCCGTTTTAATTTTGAATGCAACCGACGCATTGTTCCTAAGTATAAAAAAACAACTGGAAGAATTCGGTGTAGAGGAAAACGCCATTGTTTGGGTAAAGCTGGGGGCTACTTATCAAGAAATAGCACCGAATATTTTTAGCCTTAACACAGAGCAAGAAACCGATTTTTCTCAGCTTTTAGAAAACCTGAAAACGCAGAATAAACTTCCGCGCTACATTATTCATCATTGCCTGGAGTCAGTTGACAGTGAGGTATTTGAACATCTGCCAATTCAACTGAATCATGGAGTTTATGCCCTCTTTAGTTTGTGCAAAGCCTTGATGAATCAAAAGCATCAAGCGCCGCTCAATATCTTGTCGGTGTTCTCTAGTAAATCTAATAGGCTTACCGCGCAATATGCAGCACTGGGTGGTTTTTTCAAAACGCTTATATTAGAAAATCCTGCTTATTTTGCCAAGATTGTAGATATTCAGAATACATCTGTTCATGCAGAACTTTCTGACGCGCAGGAAGCCAGTCTGGTGTTAGCTGAGTTGCAAGAAGAAAATTGGCGCACTACGGAAATTCGTTATCAACAAAATGCAGAAAAAATTCCTACTCGCCATATCAGAGAGTTGGTTGCCTACAACCCTGCCCACAGAAAAATAAATGAACTACCATTGAAACAAAACGGTGTTTATATCATCACCGGCGGCTTGGGTGGCTTAGGTTATATCTTCAGCGAATATTTAGTGAAAAATTTCCACGCCAAATTAGTTTTGTTGGGACGCTCAGCGCTCAAAACTGAACAAGAGAAAAAACTTAACCAGTTAAAAACTTACCATAAGGATATTATTTATCTGCAAGCCGACGTAGCAAAATTGGCGGATGTGGAAAGGGTGGTTCAACAAGCGAAAACACAATTCTCCGCTATTAACGGCATAATTCACAGCGCTGGTGTCAATCGGGATTCTTTTATTATCAAGAAAACCCGGGCAGAAATGCGCGAGGTGCTGGAGCCAAAAGTCTACGGTGCGACTAACCTGGATCAAGCTACACGCAATGAGAATTTGGATTTATTTGTGTTGTTCTCGTCAGGCGCTGGCGTCATGGGGAATGTTGGGCAGTGTGACTATGCCTACGCGAATAATTTCCTGGATGCGTTTGCTGAAAGCCGAGAAGCACTAAGAAACGCACAGCAACGTTCCGGTAAATCGCTTTCTATTAACTGGCCGTTTTGGACTGAGGGTGGAATGGCCGTTTCGGAAAATTATCTTGCACTTACCGAAAAGAGAACGGGGTTGTGCGCCTTGTCAACCGCTGATGGTATTCACTATTGGGAAGAGTTTTTACGGTCGGATTTATCACAAGGTATTGCGCTTTACGGTATTCCTTCCAGGATTAAAGCCTATATCGCACAAGAACCTGTTAAAGCGGACAAGCATCAAGGCGTAACAATTAAAGCCATTGATTCAACTGTGCTCCTGGAAAAAACAGAAATCTATTTAAAAGGTTTAGTCAGCGAAGAAACTAAAATCGCACCAGAGCGGATTGATGTACAAGAGCGTTTTGAAACCTTTGGTTTTGATTCAATTATGATTGGTCGTTTTAATGCTAATCTCGGTCGTGATTTGGGCGTATTACCAAAAACATTGCTTTATGAATATGAAACAATCGCGGAGCTCGCAACTTATTTAACGCAAGATGCACAACAAGCTCTGGTTCTTTTTTTTAATATGGAAACTCCGGTCACTGAAGTTGCGGCCCAAATGCGTGATGTCCCCGCACAGGTAGTTGCCACAGTAAAACCGTCAGCAACGATTTCCCTCGACAAGAGCAATGATGATATCGAACAAATCGCCATCATTGGTGTTCATGGATATTACCCTCATTCGGAAAATCTAGATGCCTATTGGGAAAATTTAAAACAAGGTAAAGATTTAATTGATGTGGTGCCAGAAAATCGTTGGGATTTTGCCGAGTTTTATGATTCGGATCCGGAAAAAGCCGCTGAGGGAAAAATCTATTGTAAGTGGGGTGGTTTCTTAAATGAATTTGATAAGTTTGATCCTGCATTCTTCAATATTTCTCCTGCGGAAGCCAAAATAATTGATCCGCAAGAAAGACTTTTTCTTGAATCCGTTTGGGCCACTATTGAAGATGCTGGCTATACAAGAGAGAGTTTAAAACAGCAAAATCCCAAAGCAAAAAGTGCAGATGTGGGCGTGTTTGTTGGGGTAACCACCAATTCGTATCATTTGTTGGCAACGGAAGAATGGAACCGCGGCAATATGGTTTCTCCTTCTGCATTGCCCTGGTCTATTGCAAATCGTGTTTCTTATTTCTTTGATTTTCAAGGGCCGAGCATGCCCATTGATACGGCCTGTTCTTCGTCCCTAGTCGCCATTCATCTTGCGTGCGAAAGTTTGAAAAAACACGAGTGCCAGGTCGCGGTTGCCGGTGGTGTTAATTTATATTTGCACCCAACAAAGTATCAATCATTTTGCACCAGACGCATGTTGTCCCTCGGCGGAAAATGTCGCAGTTTTGGTGCTGGTGACGACGGGTTTGTTCCTGGAGAAGGTGTGGGAAGTGTTTTACTAAAACCCTTAAGCAAAGCCATAGAACATAAGGATCACATCTATGCTGTAATCGCGGCTAGTGCGTTTGATCACTGTGGTCGTTCAAATGGATATTCAGCGCCCAATCCAAATTCTCAAGCGAGTTTAATTGCCAGTACGCTCAGAAAAGGCAACATTCATCCAGACACTATTGGTTATATTGAAGGGCACGGCACTGGAACCCAGTTGGGTGATAATCTGGAAATTGTTGCGTTAACCCAGGCTTTTCAACAGCAAACAGAGAAAAAACAATTTTGTCCTATAGGTTCTGTGAAGGCCAATATCGGCCACTCTGAATCAGCTGCAGGCATGGCTGGAATTGCAAAAATTCTATTACAAATTAAACATCAGCAATTAGCGCCGACTATTTATTCCGATGAAGTAAATCCTAATATCAAATTTGCAGATTCGCCTTTCTATCTGCAACATTCATTAGCACCTTGGATTTCATTGCCTGATTCACCACGTCGTGCACTGATCAACTCATTTGGCGCAGGTGGCGTTAACGCCTGCGTTGTTGTGGAAGAATATGTAAATGTTGTGGACGAATATGTAAATACTCAGCCACAGACAAAGCAAGCTGATGGCCCCTTCCTGTTTGTTCTCTCTGCGAAGAATCCGGAACGTTTACAAGAATATGTTAATCGCATCGTTAATTATGTAGAGAAAGAAGAATGTGTTGATCTTGCGAACTTGTCCTACACGCTACAAGTTGGTCGTGAAGCCATGCAAGAAAGAATGGCAATTGTTATTGCAACGACAAGCGATCTCATCAATCAATTAAAAAATTGGCGCACTCAGGAAAAAGCAGTTTATCGCGGCAGTCTTGATCCACGCAGAGGATTAAAAAAATCTACTGCGAAAAAAGATGAAGAAATTTTAAATGATTTGTTTGCAAGCCAGGATCTGAACCAGAGTCTGAATAAGCTTGCCGAAATGTGGGTTGCGGGAGAAAGCCTGGATTGGGAGAAATTATATCCACAATCCACACCGGTCAGAATTGCATTGCCAACCTATCCCTTTGCAAAAGAACGTTATTGGGTTTCTAATTCATTGATTCCTGAAAAACGTAAACCTAAACAACAAACCAGCGCCTCGCAACATATTGCACAGCTGCACCCGTTGGTTTCATACAACTCATCCACTTTGAAAGACGTGAGCTTTACGTCGTTATTATCCGCGAATGAATTTTATGCGCAAGATCATCAGGTAAACGACGAAAGTATTTTTCCAGGAGCGGGCTTTTTAGAAATTGCTTGTATCGCAGGTAATATTGCCGGAGAAGAACGCGTTGCCAAAATTAAAGACATTGTTTGGATTCAGCCACTCAGTTTTAAAAACGGCGATCAAGTGACAAAAACTTTTTTAAAGCCTATCGGAAATAGTACGGAGTACGAAATTACCTCCATAGATGATGAGAATGAAAGGGTTGTACACTCCGAAGGTAAGTTGTTTTTCCACACTAAAGATGCGCACTCTGCGGAAATTAATGCCGCGATTTCAATTCAAGCGCTGAAGGATAAATGTGCAACACCACAAGACGGTGCGCAGTATTATAAAAACTTTAAGAAATTTGGTTTTAATTACGGGACGGCTTTTCAGGCTATTCAGGAATTTTATGTCAATGATTCTTTTGCCTTGTCCAAGTTGAAACTTGCGGATTGTTTGCAAACTGATTTTGAAGAATTTATTTTGCATCCAAGTATTATCGATGGTGCTCTTCAGACGGTGGTAGGTTTAATTGGCCGTGTAGAATCAGGTACGCCTTACCTGCCATTTGCGCTGGACGAAGTTGAGATTATCAACCCCATACCGCAAGTGTGTTATGCCTACGTAGAATTTGCTGACCCTGAGCAACAATTGCAGGCTGACATCAAGAAATTTAATATTCAACTGTTAAATGAGCGCGGCGATGTATTGGTTAAGTTTAAGAATTTTTATGTCAGGGCGTTTGGCAAAGCCAGGGCGCGTCAGCAAGATGATATTTTAGGTTATGACTTAACAGAGTCTTACTAGTAAGTCGGAAATAAAGAATAGACTTTGATTCAAAACCTTATGAGGCATGGATGCCGATTAGAGCCTACAAGGATGTATTTACGGCGTGTTTTGAATTGAAGTTTATTCTTTATAAAGCACTCGGTAGTAATCCTTTTTTGTTGCTCACTGTGTTTATTTTTTTAATACTTCAGATTTACCGGATTTAATAGGATCTATAAATGACTGACTCAGCATTACAGGCCACCGCATTGCCAATCATGCCAGCAACCACACCGGCAACCGGGAAAGACTACCCGGTTGGTGTATTCACTTCGGTATTTACGGGTGATGAACTTTTTTTAGCTGACCATATTATTCAAGGAAAAAAAATACTTCCAGGTATGGCCTATTTAGAAATCACTCGAGCTGCCGTTGCTTGCTCAGTGCCGATCAGCGATAAACACATGATAGTGTTAAGCGACAGCGTTTTTGTTAAAGCATTATTAGTTTCGGAAAAATGTACTCTTGATGTCACTGTGTACCCCGGCGCCAATGGAGAATTTGGTGTTGAAGTTAGCACTGCGCAAGGGGTGCATTTCCAAAGCAAAGCCTATATCCGCGATAGAAAAGAACAAATCGCGGATTCGTCATTCTCAACTCATTTGGATATCGCAGCTTTAGCAGAACGGTGCCCAACAGCGGGCCCAACCAAGCAACAATTTTATGCCATCTTTAAAAAAAGAGGCGTTGAATTAGGTGCAAGTCACCGCGGTGTTGAAACTATTAAATTGGGAAAAGACTGTGCGTTGGCGACTATATCTTTACCCGGCTCAAATGCTAGAGGAATGGATCTGGACCCGGGAATGCTCGATAGTATTATTCAAAGTGGTTTTGCATTGGCGAGTAATCCGGAAGCTAATGTGGTTCCGTTTGCGGTAAAAAAGACTAAAGTGTTTGGGCCATTAACTGATGTAATGACAGTCTTCATAGAAAAAACCGACGATGGTTTTGATTACACTGTTGCGGATGAAAGTGGTGAAGTAAAAGTTATCATCAACGGATTTGTTACGCGTGAAATTGATCTTACTTCCCAGCAAGATCAACTTGTTTATTACAAACCGGAATGGCAAGAAGAAATACCTGTTAATGATGAAAAAGATAATAAAAATATCACGGTTATTCCAGGGCAAGCGGATTACGCAAGTCTTGTTAAAACAATTTTCACGGCATCACAACAGCTGATACAAAATAAAACCGAGCAACATCTGATTGAAGTGCAATTGCCTGCCGATAAAGCTGCATGGCAAGGCATAATCGCGCAACTGAAAACGATTTCTCTTGAATACCCAAAAATCAGTTATCGCTTAAAAGTCGGTGATAAGGCAGTAAAGCTTGATTATCGTTTGCTGGATTTGGCAAATGCACCTGTCTATAAATGGCAAGATAATAAAACTATCCTGATCACCGGTGGCCTGGGCGGATTAGGTATGCTCTTTGCGCAAGACATTGCTGAAACCAGTAAGAACTCTACGCTAATTCTTGTCGGAAGAAGTGAATTGAGCGCCGATAAAAAAACATTCATTGCCCAATTGGAAGGTCTTGGTGCCAAGGTGATTTATGCTCAATGTGATATTGCCCAGCAATCAGAAGTAGAAACCTTGATTGCCCTGCATCCACAGATTACCGGTATTATTCATGGCTCGGGATTGATCGCTGATAACTTAATTAGTAAAAAAATCTTGGCAGAAATAGATCGTGTGTTAGCGCCCAAAGTCAATGGCCTGGAGTATTTGGATCATGCTTCAGCTGGACTAAAATTAGATTATTTTATCGCGCTATCATCCATTGCTGGCACACTGGGTAATGCGGGGCAAACCGATTATGCCGCTGCGAATGGTTATATGGACTCCTATATTCAGAACCGTGCATTACAAGTTACTCATCAACAACGTTATGGTAAAAGCATCAGCATCAATTGGCCGATTTGGGAAAGTGCTGGTATGCAAATTGATGAAGCTACACGACAAAATTTACTGCAAGTATTTAAAATAAAACCGCTACCCAGTGCGTTCGGGTTAACTGCACTAAAACAAATTATGGCCAGCGATCATTCGCAACTCGTGGTTTTATTTGGCAATAAAAAAGCTATTGGCACTCTTTTTGATAAAAGCAGTACAACGTTTGAAAACGCAAAACCCAAAGTTGCCGCCACATCAAAAAAAGCATTGCATGTTGAAACAAGCAAGTTGGCGCGGGAAATTTTGCAAGAAGTAAGAATGCAGGCCGCAGAACATCTCAAACTAAAAGTCAACCAATTAGATGACACGGCCGACTGGGCAGTATTTGGTTTTGAT
>JAYWHF010000281.1:0-3763 GCA_043777855.1 Gammaproteobacteria bacterium
CACCGCCCCAGCGCCCTAAAATCGCGTTTTCTGGGAGCGCATCTTTGAAGCGAATGGCGATGGTTTGTAGTACCTGGTCGCCCACATCATGTCCCATGGCATCATTAATTTGTTTGAACCTATCCAAGTCAAGAAAAAGTACTGCCGCTTCTCCCACTTTACTTTCGCTAAGATTTTTTTCCATCCACTCGAGTATGTCGCGTCGGTTAGAGAGGCCTGTGAGTGTGTCGTGATTTGCCAGTCGCCTGAGTGCCTCAGTGCGTTTTGAAACGCGCCTTTCCAGAGAGCTGTTAACGTTTTGTAAGTCTGCAATCAGTTGTGAATTTTCGCGGTGTAAGGCTAAGCTTTGGCGCAAAACATTATGATTATTTTTATGGCTAATAATCATTGCGGCGAGAAAAATAGTACAGAGTATTGCCAAAATAAGGTTCGATTCGCTCGCGAGTGCAAGTATAAGGGCTGATGAAAAAAGCAGTAAGCTGATATAGATACGGCCTTCGTATTTTAAGGGTGCCGTTATGCCCGTGGCTCCGCCTGCGAGTGCGGAAATGATAATGGACAGCGTATATTTTCCATTGAGGCCCCCGTAGTTTACGCAAACATAAAAAATGGCGATCCAAAAATAGGCCGCGGCGTAAAGCCCTGCAGAGTATCGGCGCCGCCAATATCGGTATTGCGTTGCATTGGAAACTAAGCGGTTTTTTTGGGCGGTGTTAAACCTAGACCAATTCCAAAGGCGCACAGCGGTGAGTATCAGAACGGCGATGTACCAATACAAGACACTCTGCAAGCCTTCATTAAACATAACAAGAGTAGCCCCCGTTGCTGCGGCTAAATTGACAAGCAGCATGGGAGTGAGATTGCGATAGGCTAAGGTTAACAGTTGAACATCAATATCCAAGGAGTTTGAATCTGTTGCCCGTCTATCTAAGTCTTGAAGCTTGCCGGGTGTTGCCATGCTTGATTGAGTCTCTGGGTTCCACATCAAGTGTTAGATTTTAATCAATGCAAATCATAGCCTATTCTTTTCGCGTTATGTTTTCGTTTGCCAATAGATCAACGCATTTTCTGCAGGAACATTAGCCTGTGGATGAGAGCTGATAACGCGAACCGTAAAATCCTCAGGGGCGCGATATTTTGGCAGTGTACCCGTGAAGCCATAAGCGTTAACGGCGCCGTCTATCGCCTGCGACAAATTCAGGCAGATGGTTTGTGCAGGATGTTGGGCAACGGAATCCGCGATCATTTGCACCCTAATCGAAAGCGGCTTTATAGCACCGAGATAGACGGTGACATTCACGTTCCAGCTATTTTCTTGCTCGGTGATATGCAACTCACTCGCGTGAACTTCGTGCCAGTGTAAGTGTAAGTGTTGATGCCAATCCTGAAGGTCTTTGGCAACGGCGGCGTTACTTTGGCGCTGCAGGTGGTTTGCGGCAGCAGGCAAATAAAAATTATCGAGATATTCACACAGCATGCGATTACTGCTGAAACGCGGCGTAAGCACGGCCATGCTTGCACGCATACAGTTGAGCCAGTCTATGGGTAGCCCTTGCTCATTGCGTTTATAAAAAAGCGGTATTATTTGTGTTTCCAATAGTTGATAGAGTTGCTCGGCATCTTCAGCATCGCCGTGTGTAGTTTTTTCTTCGAGGTTCTCTTGGGTTGCGTGATCTGCACTAGTGATAGCCCAGCCCAGCCCCGGTTGATAGGCCTCCGCCCACCAGCCGTCTAGGGTGGAAACATTTAATCCGCCGTTTACCAATACCTTCATGCCGCTGGTGCCGCAGGCTTCCCACGGGCGGCGTGGAGTATTTACCCAAACATCCACGCCTTGCACTAGTTGTTGGGCAAGCGCTATGTCGTAGTCCTCGATGAGCACCACGTGCTGGCGTACGTCGGGTCTTTGCACAAACTGATACCAGCGTTGCAAGGCGCGCTTGCCTGAGTCGTCTGCTGGGTGCGCCTTGCCCGCCACAAGGAGCTGTACGGGATGCTGGCTGCTGCAAAGCAGGCGCGCAAGGCGCTCTGGGTCTCGTAACAGTAGATCTGAGCGCTTATATTCGGCAAAGCGGCGCGCGAAACCTAAGGTTAGGATGTTGGGGTCCAGTTTTACGCCGAGAGAGTCAAGGTTGCTGGCGGAGGATGATCCGTTTCTTTCTTGATTGGCGATACGTTGGCGTGTGTAGTCAACGAGTTGCGCGCGCTGGCTCGCCGCCATTTGCCAGAGTTGTGCATCGCCGAGTTGTTCTAGCGGTTTTGCGCTGAGTGCCTTGGGGTCGTCGCGCCAGCGGTCTTTACCAAATAGCCGGGTCCATTCCTCGTCAGCCCAGGGTGAATCCCACGTTGGAATATGTACACCGTTAGTCACATGAGATACGGGCACTTCACGTTCTGGCCAGTGCGGAAATAAAGGTTGGAAGATTTCTCGGCTCACGGTGCCGTGGAGTTCACTGACCGCGTTACTTCTGGCGCAGGTATTCATGGCAAGGTACGCCATATTGAAGGGGTCGCGGTTGCTTGGCGGCGACGCCATTGTTTGTTTGGCGTGACCGAGCGAGAGAATCCTGTCGGTATCTACACCCAAATGCTGGGCCAGCTCGGCGATGTAAGGGCGCAGTAACGCTTCCGAGAAGAGATCAAATCCGGCGGCGACCGCGGTGTGAGTCGTGAAGAGATTACCGCACCGAGTTGCCCAAAGTGCGTGATCAAAATCAACCTTATGTCGCTTCCGATAGGCGCTAATGCGCTCTAACGTTGCAAAGGCCGCGTGGCCTTCGTTGAGGTGGCAAATGTCGATGTCTAGCCCCAGTTTTTCAATTAAGCGCCAACCGCAAATGCCAAGAGCGAGTTCCTGCATCAAGCGCAGTTCGGTATTACCGCCGTAAAGCGTGCTGGTGATGTCGCGATCGCACACTTGGTTGCACGGTGCGTTGCTGTCGAGCAGGTACAGCGTAACTCTCCCCACTTTTGCCTGCCACACACGGAAATGTACTTGGCGACCTAAGAATTGGCTTTCTATGTGCAGCCAGCTTCCGTCTTCGGCGCACAGTGGTTCCACGGGAAGGCTACCGGGGTCGTTAAATAAATAGGTTTCTTGTTGCCAGCCGTCTTCGGCGATACTTTGATGAAAATATCCCTCTTGGTACAGCAGGCCAATGCCCACCAGTGGCACACCGAGATCGCTGGCAGTTTTTAAATAATCGCCCGCCAGCATGCCTAAACCACCGGCGTAAAGGGGTAGCGCCTCGCACAAGCCAAACTCCATGCTGAAATAAGCGACTCCGCGTAAGGGTTTAGCGTCATCCCCATTTTGCAAATAGTGCTTTGAATACCAGCTAGGTTTGGTGAGGTAGTCTCGTGTTGATTTTACGGTGGCGTGAAGTTGCGCTACGAAATCGGCGTCCTTGGCTAGCGTTTGCAGTTGTTGATCGCTGGTTAATTGCAACACAGCAATGGGGTTTTGAGTTTGCACCCAAACCTCCGCATTAATGCGGCGCCAGAGTAAGTCGCCCCCGTGGTTCCAACTCCAATGCAAGTCTATGGCGAGTTCGCGCAGAACACTCAGTTGGTCAGGTAGTGGACGGTGAAAAATGGGCATGGGCTAGATCCTTAAGGCGGTTAGAAAACCTTTTTTTTGAGTGTTAACTTACTAGTAGGGCACTAATAAAGAATACTCTTCACTTTAAAACCGTATGAGGCATGGATGCCGATTCGAGCCTACACGGAAGTATTTACGGCGCGTTTTAAAGTGAAGAGTATT
>JAYWHF010000282.1:0-3754 GCA_043777855.1 Gammaproteobacteria bacterium
CTGTATCATTGCTGTCAAATACTCGGTAGCTCGACAGAACCTGAGGAGAAACAACGCCGAGACCGACATTGATAGCACGAACCCACATTTCCCAATCCGCACAATGCACTAAAGAAGGGCGAAAACCACCATGAGTCTCGTAAAATTCGCGACGAACAACGATGCCCGCAAATTGAAGGGCAGTGCCTGTCACAAACTCACTGTAACTGTGCCCTCCATTTTCGAGAGAACAAATACGATTGGTAACCGCGGTTATCACCCCCTCCTCGTCTACGAAAAAACTTCTTGTGGCGTATAGTGATGCATTGGGACGATGCGCAACGATCGCTTCCAGATGTGTGTAAAATCCAGGTAGAACCCAGTCATCACCATGTAAGATATGCACCAGTTCGCCTCGGCTTCTCTCAATGCAGACATTGAAATTCGAAGTCGCCCCCAAATTCTGCTCATTACGGTGAAAAGTAACTCTTCCTCGTCCAACTTCCTTTACTACGGCTTCCGGATCGTCCGTAGTGGAGCAGTCATCGATCACTTCGATTTGCATCAGATCGTGCCCAAAGTCTTGAGAGAGGACGCTCTCCAATGTCTGGCGGAGAAGATTAGCACAGTTGAAGGTGGGAATCATTATCGACCATCGCGGGCGATGTATTCCTGCAGCTACGGCGCTTATCTTGGGTGGCGGAGCTGAGGGATCAAAATCTTTAAGTAAAGAGAGTAAATTAATCTTTTGTCTCATAATTTTAAAGATCACCTGTTTGTCTCGTTTGCAATTTTTCGAATTGCGTTAACGCCATGCCAACTACTTGGTCCATGTTATAATAACGGTAAGTCGCAAGACGTCCGATAAAACTAATGCCAGTGCAGCCACTTGATCGAGGAATCGAAGGCACGAGAAAGGGGTTGTTTTCGGCCGCGTCTGCCAATTCTTTATATTGACGATAAATTGCGGCCGCGTCAGGTGCAGGAATTGGATAATAAGGCTCGTTTCCTGGTCCATAATCGACCGGATACTCACGAACAATGGTTGTATTGCGACAGTCTTGTCCCGTTGCATGTTTGACTTCCACGATGCGAGTGAACTCTTCTTCGTTTGGATAGTTCACCTGCATGGCAGGCTGCCAAAAGCCTTTTTTCCCAGAAATATTTTCACGTTCCTTAAGTTGCTCTGCCGAAAATGACTCGGCTTCAAAACGCAAAGATCGGTAGGGAAGTTCGCCGAAACGCTTGTCGAAAAATTCGTCAATCGGGCCAGTGTAAATTAGATGTTTGAACCTAATATTCGATAGTAATTCTCGATAGTCCGTCTTGAGCAGCACATTCACTTTGTCGCCGCACGCATCCAGCATTCGCTCGAATAGCCTCGTATATCCAGCTTTGGGAAGAGCTTGAAACTCTTCGCGCAGGTAGCGATCATCACGATTTGTGCGGATAGGGATACGCCCACAGACGCTGGCATCAAGATTCTTGGGGTGCCGCTTCCACTGTTTTAGAGTGTAGCCCTTAAAAAATTTCTCGTAAAGTTCCCAACCAACTTGCGAAACTATTACTTCTTCCGAATTGGCTGGGTTCTCGATAGGAATTTGTTTCTCGACCAACCACGCCTCCATTTCCTCGCTTGTCGATGGACGACCGATCAACTGTTCGAAGGTATTTAAGTTGATCGGAAAGTTCCAATAACGCTCTTCTGTCCTTGAAAGAATTGTGTAGTTCACTGGGTGCCATTCAGTGAATTGTGAGAGGTAGTCCTTGATCCTTGGACTATTGGTTCGAAAATAGTGTGGACCGTACGTGTGAATCAACACCCCATGGTCGTCATACTTGTCATAGGCGTTTCCTCCAATGTGTCCGCGTTTCTCAACGACAAGGCAACGGGCCTTAGCTTGTGTGGTGAGGCGCTCTGCCATGGTCAGGCCAGCAAAGCCTGCACCGACAATTAGGAAATCAATATCTATCATAATTATATGGCCAAGTAGTAGAAATTCGTGTGTTTTACTTTTTCTTTATTCGAATATTTTTCAGATTCTTCCCGCTAATTTTCTATGTCAGCATGAGGTGAGGAGGCAAGGCCGCACCGCTTCCTAAACCTAAATGGTCCGAAGGCGCTTGATTTAAAAGACTGGGTGCGATGAAAAGGCGCGCACCGGACGCAATCATCCGCTTATGCAATTCTACATGCTCACAGGTAGAGCGTTGATTTCTCAACCCCGTGCTATACCATTGTCGTTGAATCGCGGCACTACGGTATAAGCCCAACCCTCCGAATGCAGACTGGACAGGTATCCATGGATGCTCGGATGGTATCTGATATTGTCGTCCATAAACATATTGCTTCTTAAGCTTTTCTTTGAAATTTTTATTCGAAACTACACCTAGTTTTCGAAGTATATTGAAATGATTTTTGGCTTGTTTGTATTCCAGCCAACAATCACCCGGACACCATTGCGTATGTCGTAACGCCGATAAATCATAATAAGCTTCCTTTTGATTTGCAAAGAGTCCTTCCCATGGTTGGGATCGTGTCGTCATCAAATCTAGCACTGCTTCGGGTTCCAAGTCGGCATTTGGCCCATCAAGATCGAGGACAAGAGTAAATTCTGGTATTTTACGTCCATTTCTCAGTGCCAACAGTCCCATGTTGCGCGCGAGGCTGATGCGCTCGATCCGTTCGCATACAGCTGCAGCGAGACCATCAACCCTAATGATTTCGTTTCCTTTTCCTAAAGATGCCAGGCATTCATCAGTTTCGTCGTCATTATCATTAGTAACAATGACACAATGGGAATGTGGCAAGTGAGCCCGAAGCCGCTCAATGACTCCCAAGGTACGTTTTAATCCGCCTCCTCCGTTGCGAACCGTACCCAGTATTGCCAAGCCGATAATTGATTTATTACTCATACTATATTTTTAAAAAATAGATGTGATTGAGCGTTTAAACGCTATGGCAGTCCACCATCAGGATCTGATGCATCACTCTGATACTGCAATTGGTATAAGTGAGCGTAAAGGCTGCTGGAATCACTGAGAAGATCCTTATGCGAGCCGCTAGCGACGATGCGTCCATCTTGCATGACGTGAATAATGCTAGCATTGCGGATTGTCGAAAAGCGGTGAGCAATAACAATAGTGGTGCGACCCTGCATGAGATGATCAAAGGCCATTTGAATCTGCTTTTCGGATTCGCTGTCAAGCGCCGAGGTCGCCTCGTCTAGCAACAGGATAGGGGCGTTCTTGAGAAAGGCGCGGGCAATAGAAATACGTTGGCGCTGTCCACCGGAGAGGCTCGCGCCATTCTCGCCAACCTGAGTGTCGTAACCTTGGGGTTGCTCAAGAATGAAATCATGGGCGTAGGCGGCGCGAGCAGCGGCCTCGACTTCCTCTTGAGTCGCATCAGGGCGAGCGAAGAGGATGTTGTTTCGGAGTGTATCCGAGAACAGGAAGGTATCCTGACTGACGAGCGAGATATGGGCACGAAGAGATTCAGTCATCAGAAGGGAAATGTCTTGGCCGTCGACGGTGATCGTACCTTGGTCGGTTTGATAGAAGCGCTCAATAAGATTAAGAATCGTCGATTTGCCGCTGCCGGAAGTGCCGACCAAAGCCGTGACTTGTCCGCCGGAACACTCGAGGGAGACATCCCGAACGACAGGATGTCCCGGACGGTAGCCAAAGGTAACTTGGTCGAGCTTGATGCCGCCCTTTTCAAGTTTTAGTGGCTTAGCATCTGGGGCGTCGGGGATCGTGTAGTCTGAGTCCA
>JAYWHF010000283.1:0-10552 GCA_043777855.1 Gammaproteobacteria bacterium
AGCAAGGAATGTAGATTGGATGCCGGGTATCAGGCTAAAAAGCTTGAAGATTCTGGGTTGAGTGCTGGGCTGGGCATAGGCAAAAACGAGTTTCTTGAGTGTTTTACAAGCTTTTGAGGGGTGTAGCCGGGATGGGTATTGCGTGGAGTGCTATGGATTTGGTAGTGGTTGCTAGCGATGAAATGTGTTGATGCAAGACCTGACCCTCATGCCCTCTCGGGCGTGTCGCCCAGAGCCGCATATATCAAGCGCTCGCCATCGGGCGTGGTGGCTTGCCCTAGAGAGCGTAGATTCAGCGGAGGCGGGCTGGGTGCAGCCACAGCTTGCGGCGCAGGAGGCGCGGCAGCTATCACAGGAGGTGGAGGCGCTTTTTTAGGTGCTGTCAGTTTGGGAGCTGGCGGTAAAAACAAGGCAAACGGATCGCGGCTGGAGGCCTCCAAAGGCTCACGCTCAATCTTGGAAGGCAACGCAATGATATCCAAAGTATTCGCGCTAGAAACCGATGCGCCGGCTACTCTTGGCGCTGCGCCAGCAGAAGCGCTCAGCACAGATTTCTTAGACAAAGCCGCCCACCACATCCAAGCCAAGCCCAGCGCCAGCAAGCTAAGCCAAAGCTTTCTGGATCGCAAAGAAAAAGCAGGCGCAGCGCTCACTGGCTAATCCTTCACATACAGCGTTAAAGCCAATGCCCAGTCAATGCGCGCAGCATCGCCCGAACGCGGCGTCGCGGTGAGCGATTGCAGTGCGAGGCTTGGGTAGCGGCTGAGCAGCTCAGCCAGCAGTAGCTTGCCGCTGGCATATGTGCCATTCATCGTGAGCGCAATATCCACCCGCCCTGCAGTTTGGGCACTAGAAGCTGTGTGAGACAGCGTCATCTGGCCAAGGTTTACCGGATGCTGCTGCGCCAAACTGCCTAAAAACCGCACCACCGCATTGATCTCATCGCGCTGCGGCCAGCGTTGCGTAAAGTCTGGCTCGTTGCGCACTGGCGGCGCAGCTTGGGTAGAGAGAGTCTTGAGCGATTGCTCCCATTGCGACAGCTCAGTCTGTTGCTTGAGCAACTGTGCACGCTGCTGCGAAAGCACGCCCCATGCAAGCAAGGCCAAACCAGCCAGCAATGCAATAGCCGTCAAGGCATGCCGCGCAAGCGACCAAGCGCGATATCCCGTCGCCCCCGCTATTGCATCCGCCACTGAAGTCATTGCTTTCATATTTCACAGCATTCTACGGGGATTGGGTGGTTTTTCTTTCTGAATGACCGCATAAACCAAGTACTCAGCATTTTTGGCATTTTCACTATGTTTTGTGATCTAAATCGGCACTTAGCCGGCATAGAATCTGCGTATGTCGCTATCGAAATAATAGCATCCTAAAGAAAGCGATCAAGCGGTCTCAGCCCTGCAGCTTCGCCACTGCCCGACTCACCGTCGCGCTATGCACACCAAAATGCCCTGCTATTTTGCCCAAGGTGTAATGCCTGCTCGCATAAGCAGCAGCCATAGCGGCATCTCGGTCTTGGCCATACTCGCGCTCATAGTGCTCTAAAGGCTTGGCTTTCCCCAAGCGCTGCACCTTGGGGAATTCTCTTGCCCCCACATCGCCGCTGATCGCTTGCGTCATTTTTAAGTTCTTATCCACCAGCTTGCTCATGCGCTTCATAAAGGCTTCATCGCCCAAAAACATTTGCTGCTCCAGCTGCTCCCACACAGGAGGCAGGCCCACGCCAGCGCGCACATGATCCACATACAGCGCTCGCGCTCTGGCAGAAGTAGGCGCAAATTGAGCCAATAGTGCGTCAGTGGCCAGCCAATCTGGCGCATCGATGCTCCCCACCATTGCCCCATAAGAGCTCCAAGGCCAATCCTTCGCATCCGCCACCATGCCCGCCCGCACCGGGTTGAGCACGATATAGCGCGCCAGCTCCAGCAGATAGCCTTCTTTGTCCACCACAATCGCTTTAAAGCGCCCTTGAAACACATGCCCTACTTTGCTATTGCGCCGGTTAAAAAGCTGGGTATACACCCCATTGAGCTGGCGCATGCCTTGCGACAGATTGGCAAGTGGCGTCTCCACCAGCAAATGGTAATGATTGCTCATCAAACAATAGGCATGCACGATCCATCCAAAACGCTGACACACCTGCGAGAGCACAGCCAGCCAAGCCAGCCGATCTGTATCAGAGAGATAAATATCCTCCCGCCTATCTCCGCGAGAAGTCAGGTGATAAAGCGCATGCGGAAATTCGAGACGGAGTGGGCGTGCCATGAAGAGATCATGCCATAAAAATGCTGATTTGCAAGACTTGACCCCTGCCTTCCCTTGCTGACCCCTGCCTTCCCTTGACCCCTGCCTTCCCTGATTTGCAAGACTTGACCCCTGCCTTCCTGACCCCTGACTTCCCAAAGCATAGTCATCAAAATCAGCAGGCAGAGTAAACGAATAATCAATCATGCTGATCAAGGCGTGCCGAGTAGTTCTTCCAAAGCGTTATGAATCTCAGTCGTAAATCGCTCGTAAGCAACAACATCCGCACCGCTTGCAGCAAGCCGCCCGACTTGCCATCCTAAGAAACTAGGTATGTACCAAAGCAGAGAGACCAATCGTCTCGGTAACAACTCGTCCTCAGCCATCTTGGTTGAACGCAAAACTCCAAGGATAACTTGAGCTTGCTCGGCATCGTAACTTCCTCTACGAATACGCTCAAAAAAGCCATCCGTGTCCCACTCGGATTCCAGTAAATGAATGATTTCACTAAAGTCTGTCATTTGATTCTCACTATTGCATCGGGAGAAACAACGTTTCGGATCAAGACTTCTTGATCTCGGCGCGCCCAATTGGACATCCGTCCACCATTTGCGAAACCGCCAGATACATCGAGTACCTCAGAGCCAACTTTGTTCAAGTCGATCCGAACTACTCCATACTCCCCGTACTTAGTAAGTGCTGTGTTTAGATCTTTAGTAGTGGATATCCACTGCGTAGCATCCTTACCAGCGACGTGACTGATTGGGCTATTTCCCGCGCCGGGAGATCGTGCGAAGAGCCCAGCCGCCGCATCTTCGCCCTTTGCAAGACCTCGATAAACATAATTTTCTACCTGTGCAACTTTTGATGCTACACGACCCACCGGCACAACCTCAATCGTAGCAAGGCCGAATTCCATAACGCTACAACTGCCCCAGCAGTCAATCAGACCGCCGCCGGGTCCCAAATCTATGAAGATTTGAGTACCAATCTTGAGACTTAACTGCCCTGTGCGCTCACCAGCCAAGTGTGCGTTAGAGATGAGTTTTTGCGCCGCTGCCGTCTCTTGGCCGCGATACCTGCCATAAAGATTATGAAACACCGTGCTCCAGTCTAATTGCGCCGTTGTGCCTATGACTGCGCCAGGCTCTTGCGGTGTCAAAAATGAATTGACAATCTGCGCCCCAGGGCTGTTGATGCCGTTCCACTGGCTTGAGCATGCAGAGCACACCGGGGAAATGGGGTTACTAACGTTGCTGTAGTCAATGCTGAAGCCGTAGCCTGCGAATGAGCCTTGGTAGCCGCCGTAGTCGGCGTTGGGGCCGTAATACGTCCCCCCCGTGAAGTTGATGCCGTATTCCTCGGCAAATCCAGAAGGATCGTACAGCGTGAGTGGGTTGTTTTGTACGTATGAATACCGGTTGTAGCTTTTGAGGTTGTGGGGATCTGGAATGTTCGGATCCGCACTCATGAATCTTGCGATCAGTGGATCAAAGATGCGCCCGTTCATGTGGATCACACCGACTTCATCCAGATGCTCGTGCAGGGTGAAGCCACGGTCTAGCGTGAGGCCGACAATACCGTCTGCTGTATCTGCCGTGCCGTTGGGGAAACGGCGTTTACCCCATGGGTCGTAGGCTAGGCGCTCGATCACGCTTCCTGTTTCATCGGTGACGACGGACACACTGCCTAAATGATCGGTATGCAGGTATTGCAGGCTCTGAGCGGGTTTAGCGCTTCCTGCTGGGCCGCCTGTGGCTAGATTGCCCGACCTGCTCACGTGCATCGCAAAGACCATGCCGCCTGCGGAGAGGTAGTGTTTATGTTCTACAAGACCGTTGCCTTTAACTTCCTTCTCGTAAACGAGGTCGTTGTTTTGTTCGTTGAGGTAGTACACAGTGCCAGCGGACATGCTGTTCGGTGCTGTTGCGTCGAGCTGAGTGCGCTGGCTGATCCTTTGGTGCTCGGGGCCGTAGACGAAGGTTAAGGTGCGGTTTGTGACTTGGCTCGTCGTGATGTTGTTGGCGAAGCAGCGGTTGCCGGAGAGGGTAGAGCCTGCAGGACAACTGTAGGCTACGACTTTGTCATGCGTGGTGACAGGATAACAACGCGTACCAATGAGAACGTTGCCAGACGAACAGCTAGCAGTAGCACCCTTAGAGACGATTCCTATACAGCTTGTGCCGGACTGAGTGTAGCCCCCTGGGCAGGAAGACCAATTAATTATCGCAGTCGATGTGGTAGTTTGTGTTGATATGCAAGTGGTCCCGACAATGGCAAAACCAGTGGGGCAGGAATAGCTAATCAACGGAGCAAAGCCGCATGCTGTGTAAGGAATGTACTGCTCTTTTTGTTTTACAACCGCCATCCCGTAATAGTTTCCATATTCGGAACACTGAAAGGATGCAGGCGGGTAGCCGAATGAGACAAGTCCTACACATATTCCGTTCACAGGTGTACCAAATTGCATTGGGCTCTGAGAAAGGTTTGTAGTAGGGCAATAACTACTTGCAGTGGCTGGTTGAGAGGATGTGCCTGTGCATGTCGAAGTCCCGGATAAGGTTGAACCAGCAGGACAGGTATACCACAGCGTTGCAGAGACAACCCTGGTGGTCGTGCAACTAGAGCCATTGAGGTTGTAACCCACGGGACAGGAATATGTCGGCGTCGTGGATGCCGCCTGTATCGCAGGTTGAATGCAGGTTTTGTCAATCAGACTAGTGCCAGCAGGACAACGATAACTCACTATACTGGCAGGTTGAGATAGTCTCCCAATGCACTCTGTGCCATTTGGTGCAGTCACGCTGTTTACACATTGACTGCCTCTGTAATAAGCGCATTGCCCATTAGAATTGGGCGAAAGACCCGCAACGAGGAGGCGATTATTGCCGCTTACGTAAGCAGTGCAAGCAGCGGCCGAAGTCTGCACAGTACTTACGCAACGAGTGGCCTCACCGATTAAAACGGCTGCATCTGAGCCCACGCAAGACGGGGTTAGATTCACGAAAGCGACGGACACCGATGTAAAACATTGATTACTCGAGGGATCAATGCTGAAGGCCGAGTCGCATGACGTGGTCGCAACTGCCGGAAAAATAGTGGTATTAAAACTCCAACATTCTGAAGCGCTTTCAGAAGTTCCCACTGGGCAAACGCTCCCCGCTTGAATCGCGGCCGTGCTCGTCTGTGTGCCGCTTAAATTGAATAAAGCCAGTTCTTGGGGCATGTTGAAGCTAGTGTGGCGCTCCCAGCGGATACTGTGCCGACCGTTGGCGCTGTCTTGATTAACGGTGTAGAGCAAGTTGCCGTTGCCAACCACCATGCCACTAGCCGGGCCCATTCCTGTTCCAAGGGTCTTTGCACCAGCGCTGTAGTCGTCAAAGGCGTAGGCTAGGGCGCGCGTGCCGCTGAGTGCCGTTGCGCCCGAGGGAGCTTCTAGCGTGATATTGGTCAGGCGATTGGGCCGTTGGGGGTCATACCAATAGCGGCCTACGTCGCTCTTGTAGGCGATGTTGCCACGTGAGTCGTACATGACCTGCACGTCAGCGCTGGGGTCTTGGGCGGTGACGGAGCCGCCGATGGCTTGATAGTTGGTAAGGCGCTTGAGATTGTCATAGAGAAAGATCTCTTGCACACCGGTGTTAACGTCGCTTCGGGCAGTGAGGTTGCTGAGGCTGTCGTATTGGTAAGTAGTTTGCTGTATGCCTCCGTTGGCCAGGCCGTCTTTCGTGGCGGTAATGGCTTGTAGTCGTCCCGTCTGCGCATCATAGGTCTTGCTTGTGATGACTCGGTTGCCATACCGATAGCGCATGATCTGGCCTTGGGCGTTGACGGCTTCGACGGTGTAAGTCGCTGTTTGGGTAATTCCAGCACCTAGCCCGACGACACTCTTTATGAAACCCAATGGTGTGTATTGATAGCTAACTTGATAGCCTGTGGGATAGGTCTGGCTGGCGACGCGTCCTGTTCCCGTTTCGTAGGTCACCGCGGTGGTGACAGTCGCATCGAGTTTGGTAGTGGTGGTAACGGCACGACCCAAGTTGTCATAGTTGTGAGTTCGCTTGTAGCCGTTTTCGCTGCTGGCCTGGCAGAGTCTGCCCACGCCTTTGGCGCAGTTGTCATACGCCCAATTGCTGATGAGATCAGGCTCATTGCGTTGGGTCAAACGGCTTAAGACATCGTATGTCAACACAGAGCTTTGCCCTAAGCCATCCAATTGGAATACAAATTCGCCAAAGACATTGTAGGCGTACTCCCACACGCCCATCGCAGGGTCTTGCATTCGGGTCTTGTGTCCGCGGGTGTTGTACTCTATCTTGGTGATATTACCCGCAGCGTCGACTTGGGTAAGCTGGCCAAGCGGGTCGTATTGGTACTGAATGGCTCCCCCGTATGCATCGCTGACCCTTGATATGCGCCCAAACGCATCTTTCACCGTTGTCTTACTTTGTCCTTTGTTATTGGTAATTGTGGTCGACAGACCGTTGTAGATAATTCGTTTGATCGCGTTTCCGTCAGCCGACACATTATCTGGGGAAATTTCGTCGCTTAAACGCCCCAAATCGTCGTAAGCATAGACAACCCAAACGGCGGAGCTAGGACTACTAGCGTTGTAATTATTGGACTTACGTCGCAACTGACCTAGGGAGTTGTACTGGGTATCATGCACAATCACGCTTGCAGGTATGCCTTCGCCGTCAAAGCCTAAGGTTTCGACACGAATGACACGGTTTTGGCCATCGTGATATTGGCGCACATAGGGGCCAATCTCTAGATTATTGGCGCTGTAAAGGCGCTCGGTAACAACCCAAACCGGAATTTGAGTGACTGCGACAAAACCCACGCTCGAACCTCCGCCCTGAGGCATCAATGAGGCAGGGCAATTTGCGCCTACCTCAGCACAAAATTGATAAATCCAAGTGCTGTATGTGCCATCCGCTCTCTCTTCTCGTGTTTTGCGGCCAAAACCATCATAGACCCAGGTGGTAGTTAACCCGTTGGTGTCCACCAGACGCGTTGGTTGTCCGAAACGCTCATCGTGTTGCGTAGCTTCGCTTTGACCCAGGGCGTTGGACATGACTGCCGGAAAACGACCGTCTGTAGTGTAAGTGGTGCTGGATGATCTGGAGCTGCTAGCGCTGTAGGTTGCATAGCCCGTAGCACCAGAGCATGCAGCACGGGTGACGACGGCTTTGTTGCCCTTAGCATCATATCCATGCGTTGTTGCTAGGCACAACTGAGGATTGTCTGGTTCGATGACTTCTTTGATCAGCAAACCCTGCGCGTTGTAATCAAAGCTGCTCACTCGAATGATGGTGGTGTTCTGCGCTTGAGCGGAGTTTAGAATCAGACAAAGTAACCCCAAAAAAGTAATTACGCTGACGACAGTACCTTGGATTAGACGTCGGGTGTTCATGGCGGTGTTCTCCCGATTTCTTTAGTTCTTGCTGCTGGTGACTTGGGCGCGCTTAAGCCGGCCAAGTATCCAATTGCCGTTTTGCGTTTGTGCAGGCCAGTATTGGTGGGTTGTTATTGCTCGCCCTTGCTCCACTCCCCCAAGGCTAGTAATTGTGGTGATACTGCTTGTGTCTCCGTATTGCGTGCCGTCACTGGCATCGTAAGCACTTGGCTGGTAGCTGAATTGGGTTTCGACAGTTGACCTCTCCAAGCCATTGACATCACGGGTTACAACGGTGACAGTACTGGGGTGTATGAACGTGGTGCTGGAAGTTGAACCGACAGTACTCGTGTAACTTGTGAGCTTTTCACTAAGTGAAATTGAACTGCTCTGACCAATATAGGAGACATCCGCAGAACCGACGGTGTTAATTATCCTTGAGGTATACCGTGCTTGCTCCTGTTCAAGAATCGGAAGTCCAAGCGTAGGCCAAACTGTACTGATAGTCACCCGAGTTGTGCCAAACGATGTACTCTGACTTCTTGTTTTATAACCAAGGTATCCACGTCCTGAACCAGGGTACAGTGGAGATGTATGTTCAATCACAGGATTGTTGAAACTATAGCCAGTGATAATAGGCGTAATCTGGCCGATTTGAATTGCAACTGAGTTTACGACCGGGCGAGGGTGGGAATATAGGGATGCTTGTGGATAAATTATGCTTTTGTCCCCTTCAACGTACCAACCTTGGGGGCCAGTGTACGTAAAGTCGATTCGCTTTGAATTTGACGGGCCCTCGTAAACTGAAGAAAGTAGAGAGGCACTGGGTGTGTAAGATCTGTATGCGCAATAGTATCCGTACGAATTTCTGCCGCACATGTCCATCAAACCATCTCCATTGATGTCCATCATTCGTATGGTCGAATAATACTGGGCCTCACTCCACCCAATTCCACCAAAAGATGAAGACCATTTGGTAAGAGCAGCGAAATTTGATCCGGTATTCAAAGCGCAATATATGCCATCAGAACCTCTGCCGCAAACGTCGATCAGACCATCAGCGTTCATATCGCCGAACTGAATGGTGGAGTAGTATTGCTCCTCACTCCAGTCCGCTCCAAACCCCGTAGTCCAAACAGAGGCTGCGGCAAAGTTCGTGCCCGTGTTCAGCGCACAATGGATTCCACCGGAATTTCTACCGCACACATCTGGCAACCCATCTCCGTTGATATCAATGTAGGTTATCTTCGTATAAGCTTCCTTGCCTCCCCAACCCGCGATATCACTGAAGGTCGTGTCACTCGTCCATAAAATTGGCACGCCAAATTGCGTACCAGTGTTCAAAGCACAATACAAACCCGTAGATAAACGACCACAAACATCGAGGAGTCCGTCGCCATTCAGATCAACGTACCTAATCGTACTGTAGTACTTTCGGTCCACTCCCCATCCTGCGGCATCCCCAAATGCACCGCCCGCAGTCCATAGGGTTGCGGTATCAAAACTCAATCCGTTGTTTAAGGCACACTGGATACCGCTTGATGCGCGTCCGCAAATGTCGATGCGACCATCACCATTCACATCGACGAACTGAATCGTCGAGTAATACTTATGATCTGCCCCCCAGCCCTGAGCGTCTGAGAAGTCAGTACTCCAAAATTTTGTTCCATTGCCAAATTCAAGATTACCATTCCCGTTCACAAGGCTGTTTATTGCGCAATATATGCCTCCTGCAGCACGACCGCATACATCTGCTGATTGATCGCTGTTGATATCGACGAACTGAATCGTACTGTAGTATTTCGGGTCTGATCCCCAACCGAAGGCATCACTATATTGGGTTGTCCAAGTATTTGGAGAGTGAGCATAATTCGAACGCAGATCATCAGTTCCCCTGTTACCAGAAATACACTCGATCCCCAAGGCCGTTCTGCCACAAAGACCTGGTGCGCCCCTGCCACCCACATTTGCAGCGCGTAAGGTTCCGTGGTTGCTGACTATGGTCCATGTAGCACCCATGCCAATACTGCTCAGGAAACCGTACTTCGTCAATGCCGATGTGGATGTACCCCATTGGAAAGTGGTTGGATACAGGCAGTTGTTGCTTGATGCGCACTCCTGAATCGACGTGATTCGTGACTGTGTTGCCTGGTCATTGCTGTACAACAAACGGTATTGCTTGATCGCGTTCGCCTGACCATCAATGTAAGTTGAGATTTCAGTTATTCGCCGACTGGTGGTAATAGAACCACCTCCACGGTAAGTTTGCCTAACGTCCGAACGAAGTTCTCGAAGCATTCGTATTTCAACGGTGGAATACCTGACTGTGTCGATGTAGTGTTGTCCTGATTCCTTGAAGTAAGTGAAGCTAATGTTGTTGCCTGAAGCGTCCGTGATTTTGTTTAGCGCCCAAACTCTGATGACGTTTCGCCCTACCGCTTGAATTTGTGAGTCCACGGTTCCGCCGAACTCCATTCGTAGACCGGATTTTGATTGCACAACAAAACTCTGAGGGCCGAAGTTGCGAAGCACCATTACCGCAGGGCCTTCAAATCCTAGCGCCCTCGGCAAGGGGACGAACTCTGAAATTTGCCCATTTGCTACGATTTTGCTAAACGTTTCGATTTCTGTCCTGTACTCGCTAGATTCTGCACCGTAGGCGCCGTTCACAACCATAAGCCTTTGGCCATCTAAGCAAAATCTATCTTCTTGGTTGTAGTTGACACTGCCTCGGATGCCATCGGTGGCAATTGTCTTGGGGCATCGGGTGATGGCGCTGAGGCCACTTAAGCTCCAGCCCAGGCCCAAAATCCCGTTGCCGCCTTGGCTGTTGTATTCCAAGCTGAGCTTGGGCTGCATGCCCGCCACGCCAGGAGGCACTTGGATGGGGATGCTGTAGGTGGCTGCACC
>JAYWHF010000284.1:0-10525 GCA_043777855.1 Gammaproteobacteria bacterium
TGAAAGTGCCAGAGCCACACTGAAAAGTTTCAGTGCTGGTTGTCGTATTGTTTTGATAGTTTGAGCGAATGTTTACCACGGCGTTGGCGCCGACACTTTTTGCCCTGTCACGCAAGGCCTTCATAGCAGTTAAAAATACCCATTCGCAAGCATCTTTGTCACTCTTGTTAGCGCCGTTGGTTTTTCTGTTGATGCCATATTCGCTAAACATTTGGACGATTTCTGGGTGGGGCTGCGCGCCAAAATAAAATGCAACATTGTCGCCTAAAATGGATTTTGCTTGTTCGCCGGCCATAACCTCGGCGATAGAAAAATTGGCTACGTCATTGCGCGCTGATGCCGTGGTGGTGAAAACCGCCATCGCAATTCCAATAAAAAGTTTTATAAAAATGTTCATAGCAAAATCCTCAACTTAATTTAAAAGGGGGGGTACGTTAGTAAAAGCCTGAAGTAAAAACTTGAGGTAAAAATCTGAAGTAAAACAGTAGGAGCCGATTTATTTATGCCGCCGCGGATTGGCTGAGTATCAGCCGGCCGCGCATTAAAATATGTGCTTCTTGCTGCGCCACCACATCATAAATTGCACCGCTGCTATTGTTGAGTAGGCAGTAGGCTGTTAGTTCAATGGCGGAGGTATTGTCACTCACCGATTTGAACAATTCAATATTTTTGACCGCGCCTATGTACGCGGCCTGCCCTGACGTTTGCATTGGTTGTAATGTTGGTTGTAATAATGCGGCATGCACTCCGGCAGCTTGGGCGGCGTACTCGATCAGTAAAACGCTACTGAACTGGCCTTGTTCAAAAAGAGAATTATGGCGAGTTGCAAAATCTTGGCTACGACAATGAATTTTTTCGGCATCCCAACTGATGACTTCGTCGAGCAAACACATAGCCTTGCCGTGGGGAAGTAACGCGCAAATCTGCTCTCGGTTTAACGGCATGCGTTAACCTCAAGTTGATAACTATTGTGATTAGCGTTACTAAAAATTATCGTGCCCGATTGGTTCCGCGCAAGTATTTCCAAGAGCGGCAAACTGCGTGCCGCCGGATTAGCCAGACGAATGGTTTCTAGCTCGGCGCTGGCTTTGGTCGGCGGCCTATCGGCGCCCACTGGGGACAGATTAAGTCGAGCAATACTTTCTGCGCTACTCGTGGTGCTGAGCAAAAACGCCACGCCAAACTCCAGTGTAATAAACCGTTTTGTACTCAATGGAAACGGCGGCTTTATGTCGTAAACGACGAGTAGCGTGGGTAAATTTTCCGTTTTACAAAGGCTTATGGCCTCAAGCAAGCCCATGCAAAAACTGTCGTCAAAGGATGACAAGCTACTGGAAGGAAGACGGCTTCCCGTGGCGATACTCCAATAGCCCGCGGCTGAGTTGTGTACTGAATTGTGGAATTGCGTTGGCGAGACCATGCGCTCGGGTTCACACAGTGAGCGACAAATTTGATCGACGATAACGTAATCGCCACCGGAGGAAGAAAAAACATTGGCGCAATCGCGCATGGGAATAGAGGTGTTGCCCATTAAATCCTCAGCGACGCGAAAAGCCATGCGCACGAGTTCCGTCGCGCGTCTAGCCTCATTGAGTGGCAGCTGCGTCGGTTTGTATTTTTCAAGCGCTACGGGCGCATAGGGTTGGCGCCCTGCCAATATAGGTTTGCTCGAGTTCCAACCGATTAGCCCCGGCGCGGCTAAGCCAATAGCCTCGAGGTAGACGCTATTGGTTTTCTTCGAATTCGCGCTAAGAATGCGTGCAGTTTCTACGTCGCTCATTATTGTTTACCCAAAATCAGACTACAGTTGCTGCCACCAAAACCAAACGAGTTGCTCAATACTCTTTTAAGGGGTTGATGCAGCGGTTTCGCGGCGAGGGCAATCTTCATGTCGGGGTCCGGCGTTTCTAAGTGAAGGTTCTGTGGAATGTAGTTGTTGGCGATACACAGCAATCCGATACTTGCTTCTACGATTCCAGCAGCGCCTAAGGTGTGTCCGGTCCAGCCTTTGGTAGAACTGGCCACGCACTGATCGCCAAAGAGTGTGCCTACGGCTTTGGATTCGGCGGCATCATTGGCAACCGTGCCAGTGCCGTGCAGGTTAATGTAGTCAATATCTGCAGGCATTAAACCGGCTTTGCGCAGCCCGGATGCCATGGCCAGCAAGGCACCCTCTCCCTCAGGATGAGGCGATGACATGTGATAGGCATCGCCGCTTTCGCCGTAACCTAAGAGCGCCACATCTGACGCACACTCTTTTTCCAGAAGCGCGAAACCACCCGCCTCTCCGATAGAAATACCGCTGCGATGCAGATCGAAGGGTTTGCACTTTTCCGCCGCGATTAACTGAAGTGCGTTGAATCCGTACAGTGTGGTCAGGCAAAGGCTATCTATGCCGCCAACGATGGCGGCATCGCAAACGCCGCTGTCAATGGCCCTATAGGCGGAAGCAAAGACTTTTGCGCTGGAGGAGCACGCGGTGGAGATCACTGTGGCGGGGCCTCGGGTTCCTAGCGCATGCTGGATAAAATCAGCGACAGAAAAAGCGTTGTGAGTCGCAGAGTAGCGGTACCAGTCTGGAAGTTGGCCGGTGGATTCGATATAGGCAAGCTCAGTTTGATGGATTCCGGAGGTGCTAGTGCCCAGATACACGCCGACGCGCTCAGCGCCGTATTTGCCAATGGCAGTGTGTACAGACTGAAGAAAATGGTCTTGTTGGAGCGCGAGCCAGGCAAGACGATTGTTGCGGCAATCGTAATCTCTGAAGGCCGAGGGTAAGGGGTACTCTAGACCGGAAACTTCGCCAACCCACGTCTTCAAATCCTTGATAGAAAAAAAAGAGCAGGGCTTAAGGCCAGAGCGGCCCGCCCTGATGGCGTCCCAGTTCTCCGATTTGCCAACGCCCAAGCAGCTAGTCAGTGTGTAGTTACTAATGCTGAGCGGTTTCATCGTGCCAAAAATCATAAAAATTAAACCAGTTATAGGGGTTGCTGCGCGTAAACCCCTCTAGGTAAGAAATGTAATCCTGCATTCCGTTGGTGATGGCGGCATCTCGGTCTTTGCGATTCGAGCCCAACTGGTTGGCAATAAGTTTAAAGTGTAGGTCATAGCGATTTCCGCCTTTAAAAATACCAAAACAGGCAATCACCGGCGCATGCAAGAGACTTGCAAACTGCCAAACGCCCAACGGAAAATCGGCGGTTCCGTTTAAAAATACCATGGGCTTTGTACGGTCATTCTGCGTTCGGCGATCAGCCATAATGCCAATCAATTGCCCCGAATTAATGGCTTCGCTAAGGATTAACGCCAGTGAAGGCGCCGAAGTGCCAGCGTCAATAACCCCGCTTGCCAGCTCTGGGTCAAGTGCTTGAATCAATTGCATGGCATTAGGATTGTGCTGAATGTCGAGCAAGATGCGCAGCGGTAAGGCTTCGCTACGTGCTCCCATTCCCATGACTCGCATGGCGTCGAAGCTGCCTATGTGTGCGGTTAATAAAAAGCAGCCACGTTTTCGGTATTCATTAAATAATTCGTTGCCATAAACACGAACATCAAAGCGCGATTCGTATCCCGACAAAAAGTAAATCCGATCCATGGAAACGCGCGCAAACGTTAGAATGTGTAAATAAATTTCCCACCAGCGTGGCTTACGCTCTAAGGCTCGGGTAAGAAAATTCCGGGAGGCTAGGCGCGCACTTTTTACCGCCAAGAAGTAGTAAAAAACGATAGGGCAAAGCAACAGAAAAATTGCCTTTCTACCAAGATGCAGTGCTACCCAGGTCAAAAACCCTAATAAAAAACGGTTGCCATGTTCGTGCTGCTTTTGCCATTGCTCAGTCATGGTTTTGCCGTTGGATATTCATTGGTAGCAAATTTGAGAGTACATTCAAGAGTACCTTTGAGCACTAAGGTTTGATCTCTGAAGACACTGATTGAAATGGATGGTGCATTTAGGGCTGATGTTACCTGGGTTGTCAGTAGGTCATTCGGTTTCACAATCGCTAAAAATTTTATGTGTTTTAGTTGCACAACATCACAATGAAATTTTACTTCTATTTGCAGAATAATCCACTTCAATAAAAGCGCACCGGGCACTAGCGGATTCCCGGGAAAGTGATCTGCATAACAGGCATGATCACTTGGCACCTGCAAGGTTAATGTGGTGTCGATGCCATCAGTTTTTGTCACAGAGAAGCCTCCACAAATCATTCAACGCCTGTGCGGTAAGTTTGCCTGACTCGTTGCGTGGTAGCGCTGCAACTTTGCGTAGCGGGCGCGGCAAAAACGCGGCGTCGATGTGTTGGGCTAGTGCGGCGATAATGTGCTTTTCTGGAAGTTCACTCACCACTAATGCCACGGGGCGTTGCTCTGCGGCATTAGTGTCTTCGGAGGTTTTCGGCGGCAAAAAAATAACACCATCTTTAACGCCTTCTATGCGCAGTAACTGCAGCGTCAGGTGGGCTAGTGATGAACGTTTCCCCGCAACGTTAATGATATCGGTGCTGCGCCCGCTTAATAAAAAATCGCCCGCATGATTAAACGCTAGCTGATCTTGAAGTACGGCATTTTCACTGAGGTGTGGCGCACTGGCTAAAAATAAATCTTGATCAGTTTTGTCCAAATAAAAGCCGTCGAGTAATTGCCAATAATCCGTTTGAGTAGTTCGCCGCGTCGCCATGCTGCCGGCTTCAGTGCATCCGTAGATTTCCCACAGTGGCGAGTTAAAGCATGCCTCGCTGCGCTGCGCTATCTGCAAATCTAACGGCGCTGTTGCGGAAAAAATGCCGGATAGCGTTGGCATAGAAATATCGGCATTGACTATCGCGCGCAAATGTATGGGAGCACTGACTAAAATGCGGGGCGAGTTTACTTGGCTGATAACAGCATGCACATCGGCGGGATAAAACGGCTTAGCGCTATGCATAATCACACCCGCTTGTAGCGCCATCATGAGCGTGGTTTCTAAGCCATACATATGCTGCGATGGCACAGTCGCAATAACCGTTGGCAAGGTTAGATGGGACGTAAGCCTTTCTCCTAATAACCTCGCTGTAGCGGCGAGTGTGCCCCAACATTTTTTATTGGGAGTGGGCTTGCCTGTGCTGCCGGATGTAAAGGCAATCGCGGCGACTTGCTGTGCGTTAATCTGCGGTAAACGCTCACTCAGCGGCGATAAATTTTCTGATAAACGCTCTTGTAATAAATCGTCTAAATTTATCTTGGGTAGTTCGCATGGCTGGTTACTATCGAACAGGCAGTAGCAATTCGGATAGTCTTGCGCGAGCTCAATTAAAGTTTTAGGTTGTCGGTTAGGCGGCAGCAGGTTTACCGCGTTGTTCATTAGGAGTGCGCAAAATGCCAGCATAAAATAATACCGATCTTCGCATAAATTTAACGCGAAAGTTCCGCAAGGTAGCTGTGCCGCAACGGTGTGTAAATCTAACAAGAACTGTTTTTGGCTAATCGGCGTGCCATTGTGAATAACTAGAGTTTGCTCGGGTACAAAGGGGTAAATAAGCCCTATAGAAAGATGCTTGCTGAGTGCCGGGAGCAAATGAGACGTTGGTGATGACATCGCGTTTAGATTTCAGTGACGGATACTGGATCGAAAAATGATACGTAGGTATTCGATAAAGCTGGGGTGGTCGTGTTCGGGAAATAATTTTTTTCGCAAGATAAATTCCCCCACAAACAAAATGCTGACAACGCCATAATTAATGATGTTAGTAAACCATGACCAAAGTTCAGGGCTTTTCAGCCAAGGTAATGTGCCGGACCATAGTGCCATCACTAAAAACACGCAACACCACACTTGCGTTAGTCGGCGTGTGTATTTTCTCATTGGCAATGTCAGCGGGCCGCGCGCCGCTTCTCCAATCGCCGTTATCAGTGGCTCTCGCCCTGGCAATAGGGTGCGGCCGAAAAAAACCAGCAAACCTAAGGGCACGAGCACGGGTGTTATGTAGAGAAAGTAAAGCATTAATGAAAAGTAGTTTAACAGCAGAACTGCACCACTTAGGGCGCAATACATCAACCAGGACGCTAAACGACATTGTATTAGCGAGTTCAAAAATATCCCCAACAAAAACGCCAAAAGCGCGGCAACCTGCAACTCAGGAATAACCAACATCAGCGACGCGTGAACCAGTATCGGGTACGCGGCGATCAAGACTCCGGAAATGAAGTACTTAAACACGCTGAGTGTTTATATAGTTGCTCAGAGAACGCAGGCTGTGAAATATCGATTTATTGGTTTCGTCATCGGCCTTAAGTTGCACTTTGTAACGCTTTGAAATGGCCAGCGAAATTTCGAGCGCATCAATGGAATCTAGCCCAAGGCTCTCGCTATTGCTGGCATCAAATAAAGGTGCGTCGGGATTAATATCCGCCGCCGTCATATCTTCCAAGTCCAGCGCTGAAATCAGTAGCGTCGCCAATTCTTGTTCTTCTGGAGTTTGTGCGCTCATCCCACTACCTATAAAGATTTAACCGGCTTGATTCCGGTGTATTCACTGAAAATACCCAATACTACTGCGCGTTGGCTGTGTTCCAAACCGGTGGATTTCAATGCACCAACAATCGTGTTTGGTGGCACGCACTGTTCTATGGTGTCCCAGTAGTAGCGCATGAGAACTTTGCTGTCGGCGCTACGACGGAAAATTTTCGCTAAGTTGGGGATAATTATTTTTAAATAAAATTTAAGCAACGCTGTCGCTACTTTGCCTTCAGGACGAGTGATCTCTAGCAAGAGAATTTTACCGCCTGGCTTTAGTACACGTTGGTACTCTGCAAAGGCAGCGCCGAGGTCGGCCACGTGACGCAGCGCAAAGCCCATGGTGAGGTAATCAAAGGTATTGTCAGCGAAGGGTAAGGCCTCGCCCAGGCCCTGCGATGCGTGATGAACCCCTAATTTAATGGCTTGATTTAGCATGCCCTTGCTCGGGTCCAGCGCAACTACAAGGCCTTGTTCTCCGACCATTTGTTGCGCCAACCAAGACACAACACCCGTACCGGCGCCAACGTCCAATACTTTGTCACCCGCTTTCAAGCCTGCTCTTGCAAGGGCTTGACGGCGATACATCCGGCCCGAGCCAAAACTCATGACATCAGTAATCCAGTCGTAATGCTCTGCGGTTGAATCAAACATGTCGTCAACGCGATTGCGTCTGTCTTCAGCTTTTCCGTAGTAATCCTGAAGGACCGGATGCGGGGCAATAGGGTTTTGTTCGCGGCCTGTCATGATAGTAATTCTCCTGAAAAATAATGCGCGTACTTTACGGCAGCCTTAAGGCCGGTGCAAGGCACGTGATTGTTCTAGCCTGCGGATTTCGCGTGGGCTACGTAGCTTACGCCGCTCTTTACACCTATAATTCGCTTCAACTTGAGTTTTGGGGCGCGCAGACGTATCCCTCGGCTATTTTACACTTACGCATAACGAGTGGCAGGGCATGTCGGTGAGTCTAGGTGGATTGCAGTTTCGGTACTCGGGCGAGAGTGAAGGCTTGGTTGCTCAGGCGGCACATCGGCAGGTTTCAAGAATTCGTTTTGATGATCGCTGTCTAAACTCTGAAGCGCAAGATTCTGTAAGCACTGGCCTGCAGGTGTTGTTGGAAGAGCCTGGCTGCGAATTTATTTTAACAGATAGCCTTACGGTATCTGGCAAGGGTAAAAATCACCGCTGGGTGCAAACTGACAAATATCTGCTGCTGGTCTATTGGGTCAATGAAACGGATTTTGATGGCTTGGGGCGGGCCACGGAACATGTATATTCTCAGTTACATGATGCTTTGGTTGAACACGGGTATCCGCATTTAGTGCGAGTGTGGAACTATTTTGCAGACATCAACGGCATCGAGCACGGCTTGGAGCGCTACCGACATTTCTGCGTGGGGCGTTATAACGCTTATGTGGCGCGTGATATGCAAGAAGAGCATTTCCCTTCGGCCTGCGCTTTAGGCCACGCTGGCGGTGATTTACTGGTTTACGCCTTAGCCACAAAAACGGCTGCACAGCATTTTGAAAATCCGCAACAGGCGAGCGCCTATCGCTACCCAATAGAATATGGGCCACGCAGCCCTTCTTTTGCACGCGCGAGCCTCGTTGAACTGTCGCCGACAACTGCGCAACTATTTGTGTCGGGAACCGCGAGTGTAGTCGGTCATGTGACTCTGCATCCCGATGATATTCATTTGCAGATTCAAGTAACGCTCGACAATTTGGCGTGCTTGTTAGCACATATTGGCAAGGAGTACGCAAAACAACATGACGGCAATGCTCCTACTATGATGATTGAAGTGCTCAAGGTCTATGTTCGCCGTGCAGGTGATTTGTCGGCAATAAAAGAGGGTATTGGCTTAGCTTATCCATCTGCACCTGTGGTTTATCTCGCTGCAGATATTTGCCGCTCTGACTTATTGCTTGAGGTTGATGGCATATGGAATCTTGCTTGCACATAAAGCACTATAGCGCGTTGCAGCGTTTGCGCCGTTCGCGCGCGTGGCGCTTGCCGGCCACAGCCCTAGGGTTTGGTGTTTTTGGCTTAGGCGCCGGTTTGTTGTCGATCAGCCTATTTCCGCTTGTGTACCCCTTGCCAATCAGGCAGCGCTTAAAAGAATCGATTACTCGAAAACTCATTGCGGCCGTCTTTCGCTGCTATATAAGGTTGCTGCGCTGGCTTGGGCTGCTGACTTATGAATTTCACAACGTTGAACAGCTCCATCAGCCGAATCAGTTGATTATTGTTAATCATCCTTCGTTGCTAGATGTTGTGTTTATTATTGCCCTTACTGGCGATGCAAGTTGTATTGTCAAAGGGAGCCTGTGGCGTAACCCTTTTACGGCTTTAGCGGTTCGCACGGCGAACTATATTAGCAACAGTGACGAAGGGCTTTTTAGTCGGTGTGTGGCTACGCTGACCCAGGGCAACTCACTCATTATTTTTCCAGAAGGCACCCGGTCCCAACCTGGAAAAGAGCTTAGCTTTCACCGAGGACCTTCAAATATTGCTTTAAGCGCGCGCAAAGCAATTACACCGGTCATCATTAATTGTGAGCCTAACGTGCTGCTGAAGCATCAAAAATGGTATGCAATAAGTGCCACGCCACCGCACTTTGCCGTGCGCGTAATGCCAAGGTTTGATGTGTCGCACTATATGGCTGATGGGCAATTACAAAGCACCGCCGCGCGAAAGTTGACGCGAGATTTGGTTGAATATTTCACGCTGCATGTAAACACTCACCACTGAGGCGATAGGCTATTTTTTTTCCGCCATACTTTTCAAAAACTCAAGGCGTTGTTTTTCCTCATCACTGGGGTTGTAGTTCGCTTCACTGAATAGGCTTCCGCCTGCATAATCGACTTTAAATTCGGCTTGGTCACTGTCGCCATAGCGGGTGGGTTCGCCGGGTGCAGCAGAGCGATTTTCTAATTGAAACGTACTTAGCCACAAGGGGGCGGTAGTATTTTTTAAGAGGGATTTATAAACGCGAAGTTTCAATTCTGTGTCGCCTTTAGTCAGGCGAGCACTCTCGCTAAGAACGGCGAGTGGTCGGCGTTCAGCGTTAAATAAATTTGCGCGCAGACGATAAAATCCTGGGAGGGTGACGTTTAATTTCACCGGAATGATCAAATCTGTGGCGTCACTGTAGGTGCTTCCAAGGCCGATAATTTTTGCAACGGGCTGACTGTATTCAAAACCTGTTTGAACAATTTGTGAATGGCCCCCGCTCTTGAATTCAATTTCAATTCGCAGCGGCTCATCCCATTCAGACTCTGGCGTTAACGTCGCTTTATAACCGTTAATCTCGGTTTGCATTCTGCTGGTTGTCAGGATCTTGCCAGATAACTCGCTTAATAAACGCAAGCTAACCTCATACACCTGAATTCCTTCCAGCAGCAAACGCACCTCGACAATCTCTGGATAATTAAATCTAAACTTATCAAGTTGAATGCTGGCGCTCGCACCATTTTCCAGCGGCACTACTTGTGCGTGATAGAGATTAGGCTGCAATAACTGTGTATCCGCTGCCGTCAAAGGTGTTGAGTAAGGTGGGTAGTTAACTTCTTCAGCATAGGCAGAGGCGACTACAGCAAAACGATCTGCAAAATCTTCGTTGATACTCTCAACAACTTCTACCGCAGGCGGTGTTGCTGCAGAGCTTGCCTGCGCTGAAAATGTGGCATTGGCGACGGGAGATATGATGGGCACAGCGAGCAGCGGCGAAACGGCGACATCAAGTTTTTTTTCGATGCGATACCCAACAAAGATTATCGCCAAAAAAATGATTACATATAAAAATACTGATGCTCGTTTCGCGCGCATACATTAATTAACTCCGCGAGCCACTAATTCCGACATACTTAAACGATTTGAATCCGTTACCACGCGATAACGCGAACTAAAAATCCAGAAACCACGTTTTTCATCGAAAGGCGGATTCAACTGCGAAGTGCATAACCATTTAAGCAGCTAAAGCCGCCATTTCTTCTTGCATTAAAACAGCTGGCGTTTTGAATTCCAACGTTT
>JAYWHF010000285.1:0-10524 GCA_043777855.1 Gammaproteobacteria bacterium
CGCGCAGAACTTACCAACAATTACATACTCACCAGCCGTAATACCAACGAAGAGGTTAAGGAATGGAAAGTCGGTTTCAGCGTATTTTTCTAATCGCAGCATTACTGATTAGCACATTGCTTTTATTTGTTGCACCAACCTCAGCGGAGGAGGCAACCGATAAAAATGATGATGGTGAGCTGGGGAAAATTATTACGCCAGATATTAAACGCCGCACCATTAAAGAGGCGGACCTGAATAGCGAAGATTTCGAGCTAGGATTATTTTATGGCCTTCTCACCGTAGAAGACTTCGGGACGAATGAAGTGTCCGGAGTCACCCTTGCTTACCATATTACGGAAAATTTTTTTACTGAAGCAGCTTATGGCTTGAGTGCGATACAAAAAACCAGTTATGAACTCTTAAGCGGCGGCGTCCAATTATTAACCGAAGATCAGCGGAATTTAACCTACTACAATTTATCGCTCGGCTATAATTTATTACCAGGGCAAGTTTATCTGACAGAGAACTGGCATTTTGATACCAATATCTATTTCATTGTAGGCGCTGGTAACACGCACTTTGCCGATAAAAGTTACTTCACTTATAACTTCGGTGCCGGGTTACGTTTTTACGCTACAGATTGGCTGTCGTTAGATTTAAGCATGCGTGATTACGCGTTTACGCATCAACTATTTGGCATTAGCAAGAAAACAAATAACTTGGAAGGCCGCTTTGGCATGTCGATTTATTTTTAGTACGCTAGCCCGCGCTGGTGTAGAGACTGTTTCTAACATTCTATGTTGAGGTGTTTATGGTAATAAAATTCTGGCTAAAAATAATGCCTAGCGCCGCCATTCTTGCGCTATTCCTGAGCCTGTTTGCATACGCCGAACCGGCACCGGATTTCACCTTAAAAAATTCAGCGGGCGCTAATGTGCGTTTAGCAGAGCAGCGTGGTCAAGTCGTGATGTTAAATTTCTGGGCGTCTTGGTGCGGCCCCTGCCGTCAGGAGATGCCCTTGCTCGATGGCATTGCAAAAAAATATGGAAAAATGGGCTTTGTGCTTTATGGTATTAATGTTGAAGAAGACAATACTGACGCAAAAAAAATGCTAAAAGATCTGGGCGTTACCTTCCCTATTTTGTTCGACACCGAAAGTAAATTGAGTAGCTTGTATAACGTTGAAGCAATGCCTACCAGCGTTTTTATCGACAAAAAAGGGCAGATACGTTACATCGCCAAGGGTTATAAAACGGGCGATGAAGAAAAATATCGCGCACACATTATGGAGTTAATTCGCGAATGAAATTAAAGCGAATTGCCATCAGCTTAGTGTTATTGGCTGCAATGTCCTCGTGTGGTTACATCAAACCTATTAAGCCTTGGGTGAAACCTTATGAGCGGCAAAACATCGCTGATCCGATAATGAGTTTTAGTCGTGATCCAGTAGCGGATAGTTATATGTCTCACGTGCGTGATGCGCGAGAAGGTGCTAGTGGGGCCGATGGTGGCGCGGGAGGCGGTTGTGGTTGTAACTAATGTATTGTCGAGCATCAGTGTCAGTTTTTTGAATGCACGGTATTTACTGCAATTATTTTCCTTAATGCTACTTGCTAATATTGCCGCTGTGAATGCAACTATATTGCCAGATGAGCGGGTAGATGTGTTGGAGCATCTTTATGATGGTGGTGGTGTTGAGGTTTCAGGCCCCTCTGTGTTGGTGCGGAAAAGTATCGGCAGTACTGTGTCAGTAAAAGCAAATTATTATGTCGACATGGTGAGCAGCGCGTCAATTGACGTGCAGTACAGTAAGTCCGCCACGGATCTATTGTCCGGCGCGAGTAAATACAGCGAAGAGCGCCTTGAGAAAAGTATTGGTGTTGAATATATTCATGACCGCACCACATTTAATCTTGGTTACACCACCAGCGAAGAAAATGATTACAACGCGGAAACAACGAGTGCCAGTGTCAGCCAATCTTTTTTTGGCGATTTGACGACCTTAAGTCTTGGGCTGAGTTTTGGTCAAGACCTCGTGGGTAAAAACTTAAACAGTAAACCTGATCCCGCATTTAGGCTGCTCGAGAAAGATCGCCGCAAGTATTCTTTTGGTCTATCACAAATTCTTACTAAAAATCTGATCGTTGATGTAAGTTTTGAATCCGGTTCTGATCACTGCACCAACGCATTAGAAAATGATACCTGCTTAAACAATCCTCAGCGCCAAGTGCGATACAAATCTAACTCAACGAAAGGGTTTGATTGGCAGTCCGAAGTCTATCCTTTAACGCACAATACCGATGCAGTAGGGTTGCGGGCCATTTACCATTTACCTTATCGCGCATCGATTCGTGGGGATGTTCGTAGTTTTGTCGATAGTTGGGGCGTAAAGGCAAAAAATGCCGAGCTTCGCTACACGCAGGAAGTTTATAAAGATGTTTTAGTCGAACTGAAATACCGTGTCTACAGCCAAACCAAAGCCGACTTTTATGAAGATTTGTTTCCCTTTAGAAATGCACAAAAATTTCTAGCGCGCGACAAAGAGCTAAGCCAATTTGCGTCCACAAGTATTGGCCTTGGCGTTACCTATAAGATGCCTTGGGCTATTCCCGGCTTTGAAAAAAGCACAGCCAATTTTTACTGGGATCATATGAAAATTGATTACGATGATTTTCGTGATTTCAACAATTTCATGAAGTTAAAAGACTTCGAAGAAGGCGATGAAAACCTTTACAGTCTTGATGCGGATGTTATTCGTTTCTACATTGCTTTTTGGTTCTAGCTCACTGACTGATTCATTTGCCGTCGTCGGGTCTCCTCTGCTCTGATCATATTCCGGCGTTCATCCAAATAAAAATCAATAGCGTATAAGCACAACACCGTAGAGGAGTTCTAATATGAATAGCGCCGTAAAATTTTTGGGAGTATTAATGATGAGTGTAGTGTCTAGTGCAGTGCTTGCTGCATGCCCTGATTATCTGCAAGGCGAATACCGTAAGTTACATTCCAGTGAAAAAATTACGCTGTGTCAGCTAATGGAAAATAAAGTGGTTTTGGTTGTGAATACCGCCAGCCACTGCGGGTTTACGTCGCAGTTTAAGGGGCTAGAATCGCTACATAAAAGCTACAAAGACAAGGGCTTGGTAGTGCTTGGTTTTGCCAGTGACGATTTTAACCAAGAAGATAAAGACGAAGAAAAAGCGGCTGGGATCTGCTTTGTAAATTTCGGCGTGACCTTCACGATGCTCGCTCCCACACACGTTAAAGGCGACAACGCTAATGCCCTCTTTAAGTACATGGGAGCGGAAGCTGGGGCGCCTAAGTGGAACTTCAACAAGTACCTTGTCGGTAAAAATGGCAAGGTTGTAGAGCACTTCGGCAGCATGACGGGGCCTGATTCTGATAAGTTGAAAAAAGCAATTGACGCTGAGCTTGTGCGCTGAGAAGGACGGGTAAACCATAAGAATTGCTGCAATGGCATTATGTCTACCGGCAGTAGGTGGTTACGTTAAAAACAGAAAATAGCTGCATTTGCCCGACCAACCTCGCTATAGTGATGGTTTTACGTCGCATCACTTAGCCTTAAGGAAAATAAATGCCACCCCGTGCCACCCCCTCAGTACAACTCAAAGCCGCCGCCCAACGGTTAAAAAACTGGGTAAAAAATGATGCAATGCCCTTGTGGCTTGCGCGCGGCCTAGACCCTGTCACAGGGGCTCACTACGAGCGTTTGCGAGCAGATGGCCAAGCCGATGTGGAATCCAATGTGCGGGTGCGGGTGCAGGCCCGGCAAGCATTTTTCTTTGCTGTTGCGGCAGACCGAGGCTGGTGCCCTCAGGGCCAATCAGTCGTAAAAAATTTACTCGGCTTTGTGCAAGAAAATGCGGCTCATCCGTCCGCTGGCTACACCCACCTAATGGATAAAAATTTTAAGGTCGTAGATTGCAAACAAGATCTTTACGATCACGCTTTTTTTATCTTGGCGAACGCGTGGCGTTATCGTGTGTTTGGCGACGAGTCCGCGCTTAACGAGGCAGATAAAATTGTCGCACATCTGGATGCACGTTTCGGCTCACTTTACGGTGGTTGGATTGAAGGTGATTACGCCTATCCATGTCGTCGGCAAAATCCGCACATGCATTTGTTTGAAGCTTTTCTGTCGCTTTATGATGCAACGGGTGATGCGAAATGGTTAGCGCGCACGGGAGAAATATTTACCTTGTTTCAGACGCGATTTTACGCAAGCGAGCAACAGGTTCTGTTGGAGTTCTTTCAAGAGGATTGGCAAGTCTGTAAAGATTCTAGAGGCGAGGTCGTAGAGCCAGGGCACATGATGGAATGGGTTTGGTTGTTGGACTGGTATGGCCGCCGCAGTGGCCGCCCTGTGCGTCAGTACACCGGTGTGTTGTTTGAAAAAGGCATCGCATTAGGGTTGGCAAGCTCGGGGCTTTTATTTGATGCAGTAGCCACCGACGGCAGGGTCATTGATAGGAATAAGCGCTGTTGGGGTATGACGGAACTAATCAAAGCCAGCTTAGTGCAAATTCGAGAAGGCAATGTGCTAGCCGAAGCTGTTGCAATAAAAGCGGTGAGTGATTTATTTGATTACTACTTGTGTGCGGCTACACCAGGTTCTTATATCGACCAGCGCGGCGCTCAAGACGAAGTAATAGTCGATGTTGCACCTGCGAGTACTCTTTACCATATTATTGTTGCGGCGATAGAACTCATAGATCACTGTGAGGGTGTTTATCAATAAATAATTACCAAACGATCGGTCTGTCCGTTGGAATAGAGCTGTGTACTATGAGAGCATTTTCCGCAACAAGCCGACCGGGCTCCGAAATAATATTGTGGAAGGTCAACTCCTTTTCTTGCATTAAATTTGCCTCAAGACCAACCCAACAATTGCGCTGACTTTTTTTGGCCGCATATAAACACCTATCGGCAATATCTACTACTTGCATCCAGCTAAGTGATTGCGGGCTTCCTACTAAATAAGGGAAACAGGCAAATCCTATAGAACAGGTTTTCTTGATCGCCGTTCCATTGCTGAGTGTGAATGAAAAGTTTTCCACCGCCGCGCGCAATCGCTCAGCCAATACAGGTGCGGCATCACGGCTTCCGAAACGAGACACCACTAAGAACTCCTCACCACCCCAGCGAATTAAAAAATCTGAATTACGAAAAATAGTTTCAAGAATCGGTTTCATATTCATCAATATCTGATCACCGGCCGAGTGGCCATATTTATCATTGACCGCTTTAAAAAAATCAATATCAAGCATAAAGAATAGAAGATTAGAATTTTCAGGGCTGCGCGCTAATGCAGGTTGGCCAGAGTGGGATCTTAAGGTGAGTGCTATGTCAGAGTCCAAAAATTTAGTGAGGTAATGCCGATTTCTCAAACCAGTCAGCTGGTCTGTTAAGCTCAAATTTTCCAACTTTTCATTTTTAATTTTTAATTCTTCGACCAACCGCGCTTTTAAAAGTGCAGACATGGTGTGAGCACGAAAGCGCTCCGCCGTCTGAATATCCACGGCGTCGAATGCGTTCGGCGAGCGAGAACTTAGCAACGATAAAAATCCCAACGTTGTATCGTCAAATTCGATCGTCAATATCAGTTCTGCCGTAGGTGCAAACGCCAAGAAGAATTCGTTAGCCCCAGATGTGGCTTGATTCGGTTTTAGCAGATATACGCCGCTACCTATTTTTTGGCTTTCGTGCTGATAGCGATCGAACAGTAAGGTTCGCTCCATTTCAATGTTGGCTGGTGCCGATGTTATAGCGTTCTGAGTTATGGAGCCGAAATAAATATTTTCTGCTCTATTATAATTCCAGTAGATAGCGTGATCGGCTTCTGGGAACAATTGTTTTGCGCCCTGCAACAGTACATCCAATAGCCGTTCATGTATGACTTCTTGATTAATGGTGGCGACTATGCCGTCGAGCGTTTCTAAAATATGATTAGTTCTATCTAATTCTTGCGTTCTTGCGCGAATTTTTTCATCCAGATTACGGCTAATATCCAGCAACTCTAAATGCGTTTTAACGCGCGACAGCAACTCTCCTTTAGCGATAGGTTTGGTTAAAAAATCATTTGCGCCAACGTCAAAACCACTCACTAAATCAGCGATAAGATTTTTAGCGGTTAAAAATATGATAGGAAGTTCCAGCGCGGTAAAGCGCTTGCGAATTTTGGTGCAGACTTCATAGCCACTCATGCGCGGCATCATAATATCCAGCAAGATGAGATCAAAAGGCCCCTTTTTTTCGATGGCCTCCAGCGCCTCAATACCACTTGCCGCTTCGGCAAATTGGTAGCCTTCAAGCTGCAAATGGTTTTGCAGAACTTGTCGGTTAATAGGTTCGTCATCTACGATAAGAATTTTAAATTTTGCATTCATGAGTATATTCACATCTCGTCGTGCGCGAGAGGGAATTAATAGTGGCTGAGAAGACTCAGAAATGGTGGTTGCGATTGCTGGTTCAACGTAGGCGTGTTCAGTGGCCAACATTAAACTGGAAAGCAATTCGCTGTCTGTTTGCTGCGCTTTTTGCCCCGTACTGGGCATGCAAAAACTAAATGTTGAGCCCTGACCCAGTTGCGATGTTACTTGCAGGGTGCCACCATGTAATTCCACGAGCTGCTTGGTAACGGCTAGCCCTAATCCGGTGCCGCCATATTTGCGATCCTCGTGGCTCTCCACTTGCTCAAATGACTCAAAAATTCTCTCGAACATATCCGGCGCTATGCCGATACCCGTATCTTGAACGTGTACCCAAATTCTTTCATCTTTGTATTCGGCCGATAGAGTAATCAACCCAGATTCAGTGAATTTAATCGCGTTACCAATTAAGTTGAAGAGAATTTGTTGCAGGCGATTCTCATCAGCGTAAATAGCCGGTAGCATTTCATCTACGGTGTTTGTTAGGTCCAAATCTTTTTGGCCGATCAAGGGCCTGCTCATAGTGGTGACGGCATCGACAAAATGCCGCAGATTAAGGGGTTTTCTATTGAGATCTATTGCTCGATTTTTTAACCTCGAGAAATCCAGAATATCATTCACCAAACTTGCTAAGCGCTTTCCGCTGATAGAAATCATTTGCAAATTAGATTTCATTTCTTTGGAGACGGCGCCCGCCGCGCCGTCAATCAATGATTGCGACAAACCAATAATACCGTTTAGTGGCGTGCGCAATTCATGCGATGTGTTTGCTAAAAAATCATCTTTTAGTTTGTCGAGATATCGCAGTTGCGTATTGATCGCTTTTTCGTGCGCTATTTTAATATGCTGCGAGTGAACATAGTAGAAAACGATAAATGCCACGCTAAGCATATAAATCAGGTAGGCCCACCAGGTTTTCCACGGCGGCGGCAACTGAATAATGGTGATGGATTTCCCTTGCTCGTTCCAGCGCCCGTCATTGTTACTGGCTTTGACTTTAAATGTGTACTTTCCTGGATTTAAATTGGTGTATTTTGCTAATCGTTGGCTGCCAGCATCTAACCAACTTTTGTCGAAACCTTCTAGTTGATAAGAATACCTATTCTTATCTGCATCTCTAAAGTTCAGTGCTGAAAAGCTGAATGTGAACATAGATTTTGTATGGTCGAGAATGATGGTATCGGTATGGTTAACTGAATGCTGAAGAATGCCATCGGCGCCGTTTACGTTAATCCTGTCGGAAAATATTTTAAAATCGGTTAGCACAACCGGTGGAATGGTTTTATTTTCGATTAGCGCTTTCGGGTTAAAAATTTTAAGCCCGTTGACCCCACCAAGAATAATTTCTTGGTGGCTACTACGAACCCCAGCACGGGTTGAAAATCCGCCGATGAGTTTTCCACTAATACGGGAGTAATTTTTTACTTTTTTTGAAGCTGGATTAAAGGATGAAAAGCCGTTGTTAGTGCCTAGCCATAAGCTGCCGTCGGCATCTTCAACTATGCTGCGAATCGTGTCGTCGGTTAAGCCATCTTTTTTGTTGAAGACCGTAAAATTTTTTGTGCTGGGGTTAAATAAATTCAGGCCAGCATCAGTGCCTAACCAAAGCCGCTTATTGCGATCCTCAAACATGACGAGTACGGAGTTGTTGCTTAAACTGGTTGGGTCGTCTGGGTTGGCAAGGTAATGTTTAAATGTTCCTTTTTTACGATTCATAAGATTCAAGCCCGTGTTGGTGGCGACCCAAAAATTACCGTGAGAATCTTCAAAGGTGCTCCATACCAAATTACCCGTTAAGGAGTCTGGTGTATTGGCGCTGTGTTTATAGTAGGTGAATAATTTTGTGTTGCGATTAAATTTACTGATGCCGCCGGCGTGTGTAGAAATCCATAAATTATGATTCTTATCTTCTCTAATTGACCAAACATACCCATCGTTAAGTGCCGATGCTGTGTAAGTGCTCGGCCCATTTTTTTGTTCGGCATCAAACGGGTAGTTTGTAAAAGATTTATCGGATGGATCGTAACTCGCTATCCCGCTGCCCCACGTGCCTAACCAGACGATTCCTGCAGAGTCAATAAACGTTGCTAGGATTGAGTTATTAATGATGCTTGCCGGGTTATCAGGTGCATTTCTAAATTGGGTAAATTCTTCCGTTTGTCGGTCTAAGTAATTAAGGCCTCCGCCGTCAGTGCCAATCCATAAATTTCCCAGTGCGTCTTCCGCAACGGATAATACTGAGTTGTGACTGAGGCTCTTGGGATTATCGATATCACTCGTGTAAGAAAGAATAGCCGCACTTGCACGATTAAAATAATTGATGCCCACGGGATAGTTGCCTGTCCAAATATCGCCGCTGCGATCTTCAAATAAAACCCGTACTTGATTTGAACTAATAGTGCCGATGGTTCCGGCTTTAAATTTGTGATTGATAAAGTGCTCGTCAGCGCTATTAAATACGGACACGCCGCCGCCGTCTGACGCGATCCATAACACACCTTGAGCGTCCACTAATAAGCGCCAAATGTCGTTATTACTGATGCTAAAGCGATCTGTGGGGTCGTTCACGTAGCGTTTTGTTTGTTGAGTCTTTGGGTCAAACAGAATGAGGCCATTGGATGTGGCGACCCACAATTTTCCCGCTCCATCGGGAACAATATCTCTTACTCGGTTATTGGAAATTAAATCGGGTTGCTCAGGAAAAGGTTTATAGAGCATGAAAGTTTTGTTGCGCCAGTCAAATTTTTCCAATCCTAGTTCAGTTCCCAGCCAAACGACATCGCCGTCGAGATAGGCGGCATTTACCCCAGCGCTTTTAAGCCAATCGTCTCTCGTTTCATCGTCAGTGATAACGGAGTATTTATGCGTTTTGGCATTTAGTAAAAAAAGGCCGGAAACAGAACAGGCAAGAATATCGCCGTTGGGGAGCTCAATGACTCGGCGAAAATTAGCGATAGAAATTTTAGCGGTTTGAGTATCATCATCTTTAACTTGTAACAGTCTCTCCGACGTCGAATCGAACTGAAACAGGCCATTTCGCGTTGCTATCCATAATTTGTGCTGACTGTCTTCGAAAATATCGGTAACAAATTTTACCGGTCTTTTTTCGTCGAGCGCATTGCTGCTGGTGCTTATTCCGAATTCGCGGGTGTCGTAGCCATCGTAACGAATGAGCGCATTGGAGCCGCCAAACCACATGTAACCTTCGCTGTCTTGAAAGAGCGCGGCCACGTCGCCCAGTGAGATATCCTTATTCTCCAGAATATTCTCAAAGCTAATCTTTTCGGGAACCACGACCGCCGCCATGGCGTGTGACGTGTTTAAGAACAGAAACAGAAAGGCAAGAATAAACGCATTCGTAGAATGGCAGCGGAATACCTGTGATATTTTTGGGTGTGCGGGCCAATGCATTATTCGAAGCTCAAAAACCTATAGGCTTGTTAACAAAGAGTATTTTGCCTAATGAGTGTAGTTCGGTTTTCAGAGTTCGGCTTTATGCAGGGTGCTCAGTTAGCCAATGGCTTTAGCCATCGACTTAACATTAACTCCATAGGAGATTAATGGCTGTTGATCTGATGATCCATATCGCGTGCGGGCTGCTTGCAGGTGGCGGCGCCAATTTCTTTGGCCGGTACGCCCGCCACCGTGGTTCGGGGAGCAACATCTCGAAGTACAACACTGCCGGCGCTAATTTTAGCGCACTCGCCAATCTCAATATTACCCAGCACTTTCGCGCCCGCACTGATGAGTACCCCACTGCGTACTTTAGGGTGGCGATCGCCATGGGCCTTTCCGGTGCCACCAAGTGTTACCGATTGCATGATAGAAACGTTGTCCTCAACAACAGCGGTTTCACCAATAACGATGCCAGTTGCATGGTCAAACATAATGCCTTTGCCAATTTTAGCGGCGGGATGAATGTCGACAGCAAACACGCAGGAGATACGATTTTGTAAGAACAGAGCGAGAGAGTTACGTTCTTGCTGCCAAAGCCAATGCGCGACTCTGTAGGCTTGGAGCGCGTGGAAGCCCTTGAAGAATAAAAAAGGTGTTACCAAAGAGCAGCAGGCAGAATCGCGTTCGCTCACGGCCA
>JAYWHF010000286.1:0-3724 GCA_043777855.1 Gammaproteobacteria bacterium
GTAACCGTGGCCGTGGCCGCGGCTAACGATGCACCCGTCGCCGTGAACGATAATCTAGCTGCTGTGGAAGATACTCCGATCATCTTCACCGCCGCACAACTTTTGGGTAACGATACCGATATCGATTCCCCCGTGAGCAGCTTGTCAATCGCCAGCGTGACACCGGGCGCCGGTGGTACCGCGGTCCTCAATCCAGACGGCACTGTGACTTTTACTCCGAACGCCAACTTCACCGGCAATGCGGATTTCACTTATACAGTTACGGATGGTACTTCGACTTCCAACGCCGCAACGGTAACCGTCGCCGTGGCCGCGGCCGCTGACACTCCAACGCTAAGCGTGCTGGTTGATGAAAACTCGGGTGTCACTTCAATTCCTGTTCCCTTGCCGCCGACAGAGGGTTTAACCAGCGATCGATTTGTTGGAATTGCCTCTGTTGGCCCTGCAAATGCGGCTAATCTAACTACTGTAGAAGCCGGCGTAGAGTCAACGGCGCCGACATCGACGGCGATAATTACGAATCTCAGTTACGCGACAATCGCCGTTGATGATGCTTATCACGTTAAAGGCTTCATTTTCCTCGAGGCTGGGCGTACTTATCAGTTGGCGGGTTCGCGTGATGACACCTTGCTCGTGAAAATTGGCGGCACCACGGTTTACAGTGTTGGCCATAATGCATGGGGGGATTTGTACGCTGGACAGAATGATGGCGGTGCCCTCGTCGTTGCCCCCATATCTTTACCCATAACGAAAAGTGGCTATTACTCCCTAGAAGTGGTGATGTACAACGGTGATGGCGCGGGTAACCTTGATTTGAATCTGTCGGTTGACGGGGCTGCACCTGTTGATATCAGTACTGCAAATTTTAATCTCTACACCAGTGCCACAACGGTTGAAAACTCGGGAACGGCCGATGCATTCGTAAGCAACGGTGACGGTGGTTTTTATCCCTTGGCGAATACCAACACTCCCTATAGCTACTTTGCGCTAAATGTGTCGGCGGCACTCACAGATACCGATGGCTCTGAGACGCTTGCATTAAGTGCGGCTGGGATTCCCGTCGGTACAACATTGACTGACGGTTTCCATACTTTTGTGGGTTCGGTCGGCTCTACTTCTACCGATATCTCGGATTGGAGTTTGTCCGAGTTGACGGTCATCCCTGCGACAGGCCAAACCGCGAGCTTTAATTTAACCTTTACCGCAACGGCGACTGATGGCGCTAGCACGGCGTCAAGCGTGCAAACAGTAACGCTTGACCCCTCGGATAACGCTACGGCCAATATTATCGGCACTGCTGGAAGTAACACCTTGACCGGCGGCTCTGGTGCAAATGCGCTGTTTGGCCTCGATGGCAATGACACGCTTGTAGGCAGTGGGGGCGGTGACTTATTCGTAGGCGGAGGGGGTAATGACACTATGTCTGGTGCGCTAGGCGCTGATACTTTCCGGTGGAATTTTGGTGATCAAGGCACAGTGGCTAGCCCGGCACAAGACACCCTCACCAATTTTGCCAGTAGCCAAGGGGATTCAATTAATTTGTCGGATCTCTTACAAAATGAAGCGGGTGCGGATCTCACAAAGTATCTCCATTTCGAAGTGACGGGTGCCGATACAACGATTTCTATCAGCAGCACGGGCGCGTTTAATGGCGGCAATTATGCTACGGCTACCGATCAAACTATCGTGTTGAGTAATCTGAATTTATCGGGCACTGATACTGCCATTATTGATCAGTTAAAAAATAACGGTAACTTGATTACAGACTAGAATAATTTACGGAAGCTGTTTTTTTCGTTGATTGTTTCGTTGATTGTTTTGTTGAATGTTTCGTTGAATGTTTTGTTGATTGTTGGGTGCCTAGATGATGGTGCATTGTCTGGGCGGCATTAGGGGCTAAATATGTATATAAAACGAAATGCCTATGGTCAGTTGATAGAAGCCAGTGTCACGGTAGACGGTGATATCAATGAATTTATTGCCGATGATGCCCCAGCGCTACTCGATTTTTTTGATATCACAAAACGCCAACAGTTATTGTCATTGGAACGTTCCGATCAGGCGATGGCCCGCGTATTAGAAGACGTAATTAGCTTATTGGTTGAACAGGGAGCGATTCGTTTTACCGATCTTCCAGAGGCGGCGCAATTGAAATTACTTTCGCGTCGCGAGCTGCGTGGCCAGCGTCAAGGCATGGAGCTGCTAGATGACGGTGATGATGACTTGAATCTCTAGAGTTAAAATCCGTTTATCTAAGTTCGGCTTTATTTTATCTTTTAACGCCTAGATCCACGGCCCTGTCAGTGCATCAACACCCAGCTTAATCAGTTTTTCTTTTTCCGCTTCAGTATTTACGCCTTCTGCAATTATTAGCATTCCAAGTGCGTGCCCAATATTACATAGCCCCTGTAAAAAATGTTGGTTTTCAAGATGGTTGTGTATGTCGCGAATAAGCGCGCTATCGATCTTCAAATAGTGAAAGCCGCTGTCTTGCAGTTCGCGAATTTTTGTAAATTCAATACCCGCGTGTTCCAATCCTACGTAGCAGCCAGCGTTGCGCAGCGACAGCGTAAAGCTGCGCAATTCAGACATGTGACGCAACGCACAAGACTCAGGAAACTCTATCCATAAGCGATTATTGTAGGTGGTTGAGTGTGTTAGCAAGCGCAAAACTTGTTCGCGAAAAGTGGCATTGCACAGCGCTTCAGCCGAAAGATTGACGGCAATTGAGGTGGTGTTATTTTGTAATTTATACAACGCTGATTTAACCACCTCCAAATCGATAATGGGCATAATGCCGATACGTGCGGCCCAGGGCATAAAATAACCGGCCGCTTGCCAGTCATCATCAATCAGTAAGCGCATTGGCGCTTCAAAATGTAAAATCTCACCCAATACATTTTTCACCGGAAACTCCGCGAGTTTTATTCGATGGTGATCGAGTGCTTTGGTAATAGCGTCACGCCATTCATTCAGATTGCGATGGGCAAGTGCATGATTATTGTTAAATATTACAAGGGCTCTATTGCCCTTTAATTCCGCTTGCGCCAACGCGCCATCAAGCTTATGCAAAAGCTCGTTGGGTTGCGCACCGCTAAGAAATGAGCAGGCCGCTAGGGGTAGTTGAAGGTTTAATAGGCCGTTCGCTTCTAGTTTCTCGTTAAGCAGTTTGGCCAACGCCTTGCCTAAGGTGTCTGCGGCGGGATCACTGGAAATTACCACCATAAAATCACTGCCGTTCAAACGGCCAGCGTAACTGCCAGGGTAATCTTCAATAAATTTATGCAGTACATCAGCAATCATTCGCAGGGCATGATCAGTTGCCGCTCGGCCCATTTGATGATTTATTTCCGTTATATTTAAGACCCGTGCAATGGCTACAACGCCGCTACTGCTGCTGTCTTCACGTTTTAAAAAGCTGTCAAATAAATTTAAAAAATATCGGCGGTTAGGTAATTCCGTCAGTTCATCAAGCTGCGATTCTTTGCGTAACTGCTCTAGTTGTCGGGTATCTTTTTCTAACATAAGTTTTACGCTATTTGAGAGCGAATTCATGGCTCGTACTAAACGTTGAAACTCTCTGGTTTTAGGTTCATCAGACGTTGTAAACCGTCGCTCACCGATAGCCTCGGCCTGCTTGATGACAATGTCGAGTGGGTTGGAAATAAATTTCAAGAATATTGTGCCCAGCCCACCACTAAATAGTGCCGCGATGAAAAACCAT
>JAYWHF010000287.1:0-3718 GCA_043777855.1 Gammaproteobacteria bacterium
GGTACCGCCGTCGGAATCTTTGATCATGTCGCGGCCGAAGTTGCCGGTGAATGAGTAGGTGTCGTTGCCGGTGCCACCTTCTAAAATGTCATTTCCGTCACCGCCATCTAGGGTGTCGGCTCCGTCTGTTACGGCGAAAGTTCCGTCGCCGCCGTAGAGGTGGTCTGAATCGGCACCGCCGTTTAGCGTGTCGTTTCCATCGCCACCGTAAAGCTCATCATAGCCAGCTTCACCATTTAAAATATCATTAGCACCCTTACCTAAAAGCACGTCATTGCCGTCGCCACTCGACAAAGTATTTGCATCACTGCTGCCCATCATAAAATCATTTAACAAACCAGCGGTAACAGCGGCAGCAATGGGTGATAAATTTTCAGCACCGTAAGCAAGTTGAGCAACTTGTGCTCCGGCGGCCTCTGGAATTCCGGCTTTAATTAACACCATGCCTTCGGTTAATTTTGCGGTGAGAATAGTGTTTACGGAAGGCGGCGCAGATGAGTAATGTTCGCGAAATAAAAGTGAAACGCCTTCTAATGCATTTTGTGCGGTAGCTTTTGTATCCGCTTGGGTAGCGAATGCGCCGAACATGAGGGCAGAGTCTTGAATGCGCGAAACTGGAACACCTACTGCCGCGCTTTTCGCTAAAATGCGAAACCAAAATTCAGCACGCTTTGCGCCATCGGTGCTGTACTTTGTATCCTGACTACTGTTAAAAATACTCGTTTCTACTGGATTATTAAAGCCAGTCAAGTCACCGCGAAAACGCATATTAATCATTGCGGCTAATTCTAAACTTTCAGGAAATTCTTCATCAATATTAAAATTATTGCGTGCAACGGTTCTTACATTATTTAAGTAAGCTCTATCGCCTGTAATACTGAGGGCGGCATCACCAAATACCATCGCATTTAATAAAGTAGACGCTTGTGCTTCTGTAAGCTTAATGCTTTTCGCTTCGTTTGTAGCAGTAGTTCCCAGAAGAGGTTTTAGAGCATTATCCGCAATCAGTTTTTTAGCAGCTGTATCTGCGCTAGCAGCATCTAACTTTTTAGCGGCTTGCCAATTGTCATAAGTGGTTCGCCAGGTGTGTATTAATTCAATTCCATTTAACTGCGTTGTCGTCAGACTTGCTGCACCACCCATAGCCAATTCAAGTGTAGTCTTTACCTGATCCCAGGTTCCCCAAGTTGCTAAATCGAAACCATAACCGATAGTGGGGTTGGGGCCACCATCGTGTATATTTGAGAAGGTTATTTCGCCATTTGCTAGAGGAGCATTTTCATATCCTTTCAACAAAATAATAACAAAATTATGAAAACTACTTTTATCAATTGGAAATCCACCAATATTTGTTTTTGAAAAGTCATTGTAATTGGTATGAAGTTGGCCAAACTGTTCGATTGCTGTAGGCATTTTTAAATTCCTTTTAAGGGATTAATGTTTAGTAATTTTGGGTGCAAAAATACATTGATGATTTATGGGTTTATCTTTTGAAAGCGTACCATACATAATTTCAAATTGAGTGACTATTTGTGGGTACAAAATAATCCCGTAACTCTTGTTAGCGCTTATAAGCGTCGACCACCAAGAATGTTCATACATAGAAAAATCTTTGTTATGACCATAAAAATCCTCAACAAAACCATTTTCTGCGGCCATTGATTTCCATCTATTTTTTAGGGGCGCGCTGGGTGACGCTATAAATCGCCATATTTTAGTTTCTATTTTTTGATTGAAATAAATTTTTGATTTTTCACAATCTGATTTTAGTGAAGATCCACACTCCCAAGTTAAATATAATTCATCCATAGAGCTATCATTTTTCAAATCCGTATTAAAAACTGCAATATTTTGGTAAAAATTACTGCTTAGTGAACCTTGAGCTCTATATGCATACTCTACCGAACCGTCACCATCAATATCGGCTTCAAGCTCTTCGATTCTTGAGTGCGTATAATTTTCGGCGGCAATGTTTTCATCAGGGTATCCTTGCTTCAAAATATTCCACTTCGCCAAATTCACATTAGAAACCCACCAGTAAACCTGATCCAAACCCTGATAAGTTCCCGCCTGATTTAAAACAATTAAAACATCACCACATAATTTGTCATGAGCAGAGGCGACTATTTGAAACATATTTGCAGGGCGAACTTTATTCATTGAATAGCCGTCGGCAAATGCTTTTTTTATATCAATACGTTTGTAGTTGGGTTTATATGCAAGCGCTTTAATCTCTTTTTCCATATCCATTCTTTGTGGGTATTGTTGTATGTAAGAATTCATCTGTTTTATTTGATTTTTATAGTTGGAGGTTACGCACGCTGAGTCTGCACAGGTATTGCGTGTTTTTAACCAATTAAGCTGTTGCTTTTTGAAAATATCTTTATCTGTTGCGGTTTCTAAGGCCTGCTTGTAACTAACCGCTAGCTCTTCATCCAACTTAGAAAGGGACTCATTGCTGCAAATCAATTTTTCAACAGTTGTACCAGCCTTGGCACAATCAAAACTGGCAGCACAACTCAGTTGTGCAAAAAAAGTTAACAGCAGTGCAAAAAGGTGGATTTTTTTCATAGAGATGCTCTTTGGGTTGAGGTTATGAGAAAAAAGGGATGTGGGTATTGAGAGTCTTGCGATAAACGCAAGGTATACGGAATAGAAAGCTTTGGGTTCAGCAAAGTGACGATAGCATTGTGAGTAGCACGATTATCTGTTCGGTATCCCATAAATCTTCCAGTTTGCATCCGTTGTTACCCAGCAACCGTGCAGGGCATCGTGTGTATTTTTGAAAACTTTGCTATTTTCATTCGGTTGCCAAGCTTAACAAAGTTTTCTTGCGAATAGATACCGTTTTTCATTTTTTGCAAGACCTTTACCCAATTTTTTAATATTTCGCTACACCACTACCACTTGCACATTGTAGGGCGGAAAAGCAACGCGCCTTCCGCCGAGCACTCTGCAAATAGCACCGCGTTTAATTCAAAGTTAATGGCGGAAGGCGCGCTGCTTTTCCGGCCTACGGGTCAATTTATGTTGGAAAATATTTTTCTTTGTATGTTAATTTTTTAAGCCGCACGTAAATAATTTTTTCTCACATAAAATATTTTGCACGGCGTTTACTAAATCCGCACCCACATGACAAAGCTGCAATAACTATGTTCAATATTTCATAGCATTCCGTAACAAACGTAGATAACGCCACAATCGGCAGTGCTATTGTTAAAATATGGCTATACATGCCTTTTCCATTATTTTCAAAATGTCACGATTAGTGTGTTCACGATTAGATCACACAAATTCATTATGGGCAAATGCCTAAATACTCATTGCGACAAAACTTTGGTTATCGAATAAAGGAGCTGCGACTTGCTACAGGCATGACGCAGGAGGCTTTTGCTGATCATTGTGGCTTTGCCAGAACGTATATGTCGCGCATTGAAACCGGAGGCGCTAATCCAAGCCTCGATGCCATCAAAGTATTGGCGGATGCGCTTGACGTAGAGCTGACCGAGCTATTCGAAGGTATTTAACCCGCCTCCATTATTTTTTCTATGCTGCATGTTTAAATAATCTGCTTACAACATCGTCCCCCGCTTCACTCAATAAATAATCGCTGTATAAACCGCCAATCACATCATCACCTAAGGTGCTGCTGAGTAATTGTTGCTTTATTTTGGCGATATCCCAGGTTGCGCCGTTGTAAAATGTGATGCCCTGAATA
>JAYWHF010000288.1:0-10447 GCA_043777855.1 Gammaproteobacteria bacterium
TTTCCCGTTGTTGGGTGAAGAGCCATAATCTATACCTCGCCCTCAATATCGATTGTTTGGGCCTAAATTTCAAGACGATTTTTCGCTTTTCTCATAACATTTTGAGCTTTGCTGATCTTGGTAATCGTTTTATGAAATAAGTAAAGAATTAGTGTGTTCCACATTTTTGAGCGAGAGCTGCTTGGCATAAAAAACAGTACATTAGGATTGCATTTCTTTTTATTTTGTATGTCCACCAGGTTACGGTTACTTTCCCCCATTCGGTGAGTAGGGCGGGGTGGTGATAGGCTCTTCTGCTAAATTGCCTCTGGTTTGCGTCAGTGTCATTGCGTCTGCGAAGTTTTTTACTTTATAAGTGCGCTGCGGTTGAATCCGCCAAAGGTTATTTTGATGCAATTGTTAGTCTTGCCAGAAGGCGGCAGGATTCTGACTATCGCGCCGCCGGTGGTTGGGGCCTCTGCGGAGCTGCCTTTTTGTTTAGATGTAGATAAACAGCCCCAGTAAAAAAACAAATTTGTCACCCTTTAGGAATTTTGTGGTTATTTTTTTTGCAATGGCTAATTCGTTGCTACACTCAATTCAATATAAGGATTTTTATCGCACGACGGGATCCTGACAAACATGATTTTTCACGCATCAAAGGTTAAAGGTTACTGCTATGAACAAAAGTATCGCATTTAAAAAATCACAATCTGGCTTTACCTTAGTGGAAATTGCCATAGTGTTGGTTATTATCGGATTGCTACTTGGCGGAGTCCTGAAAGGTACAGAGCTCATTGAAAATGCAAAAGTTAAAAGGGCGGTGAGCGAAATCAATGGCGTTACCGCTGCGCTCTATGCGTACCAAGATCGCTACCAACGGTTACCCGGAGATGACGGTCCTATTGGAACCCTCACTGCCCGGGGTGGCCCTTGGACCGTTACTGCGGCAGGGAACAATAACGGCGCTATTGTGAGCGCACTGGGTCAAACCTTTACCGCAGCGAACGCTGAACATGTGGGATTTTGGCAGCACCTAAAGGCGGCAGGATTTATCAGCGGCAAGCCCTCGGATGTGGGCGTTGCTTCGCTGCCGCGTAACGCGTTCGGCGGTTTAATAGGGTTAACAACGGCGTCGGTTGGAAACCCAGTGAATCCTCTTACGGGGCGAATTGTCTGCTCAAGTCAAGTGCCCGGGAAGTCGGCCGCAGCCTTAGATACCCAGTTAGATGACGGAGATGGCAACGCCGGTAGAGTTCGTGCAACGGCTGCAGCAGCTGGTGCTAATACACCGCCTACCCCGGCGGCTCTCGCGGCGCCTTACAATGAGGCCTCCATTTATACCCTCTGCGTACAAATGTAATTCGTAAGGTTTATTTCTCGTTAAAAATCCTCCGCCACCGCGGGGGATTTTTTTTGCTCACGAATACTCGTTCGAATTCTCCTCGTGATTCAATTATCGCATTACGTTCTTCTGACGCATCAAGCTCTGCTATTGCTACAACTCTTTCAGAATAAAACTGCGTGGAAATTTTGGCGTTTTCGCCTTTTATGGTCTAAGGTCATGTTAAAGGTTATGTTTTTGGCGCTATCTATAAGTAACAGTTATTAATTTCTACGATTGTTGCGACGCGAAAATTTTTCATCTAAATCTGTTTTATCAAAGGCGACACCACGCATTAATAACGAGCGTTAAGAGGCAATCAGTTGAATTGGTTTGGCGCAAAGTCTCAAAAAAATGAAGCGCTCGGTGTGGAATTTACGTCCGAGGGTGTTGCCTTCGCTTTTATACAGCGGCCCGCTATGCAGGAGCCGCGTCTTGCACATTGCGAGTTTTTGCCCTGTGAGCCTAAGGCCAGCGCGCCGGAATTGCTGCGCAGCCGCCTCGTTAAATTAGGGCTTCAGAAAGTGCCCTGTACTATTGCGCTCAACGCGGGCGCCTATCAATTGTTGTTGGGCGAGGCGCCAAAAGTGCCACCGGAAGAATTAGCCGAAGCCTTGCGTTGGCGCCTAAAAGATTTGGTGCAGTTTCCGATTGCCGACGCCGTTATAGATGCATTTTTACTGCCGGAAGACAGTGCGCGGGGCACCAGCCGAATGGCCTATGCCGTGGTTGTGCAACGCAATCATCTTTTGCATCTAATCGGTCAGGCGAAGATTGCGCAACTTGCCATTGCGGCGATTGATATTCCTGAATTGGTGCTGCGAAATATTGCCCAAACCTGTTGCGATACCAAGCGTGGAATTGCGTTTGTTAAATTGGTGGCGGGTGGTGGAAGCTTGCATATTATTCGCGATGGTAGTTTATATCTTTCACGTCAGTTTTCATTGTCGTACAACGGTGGGATTTTGGACGAATTACCCGCCGATGCCTTGGTGCTCGAGTTGCAACGTTCACTGGATTATTTTGAACGGCAAATGCGCCAAATTCCACCAACGCATGTTTATCTGTGCGGTGAAAATGTTACGACGGATAAGTTAACACCAGAAATTCGCAACGGCCTCTCAGTAAACATGGCGGTTTTGGATATTTATTCTGGGCTGCAAATTGACAAGAATGTGCAAGACCACCATGTGGCCAACTGCTTGTTGGCGTTGGGTGCAGCCCTACGTCAAGATCCTGTGGGGGTAAGTTAATGCAACACGTTAATTTATACCTTCCTGAGTTTCGCCCTAGTCGAGATCCATTGCGTGCTGTGCATATGCTATGGGGGCTTTTGGGCACTTTCTTGTTACTTCTTTTAGTTTCATTTTATGCGCAAACGCAACACCAACACCTATCACAACAACTCATTCAAGCGCAGCAAGCAAATGATGCCTTAACCGCGCAACTTAAAATTCTAACGCCCCAGAAACCATCGCAAACCACGGCAGAAGCTGATGTAAAAATTCAACAGCTGCAAAGTGCGCTACAGCGGCGGCAGCGTATCCTTGCCATGATTTCATCGCAAAATTTAGGTAATAGCGATGGCTTTTCAGCGCAGCTACGCACCTTAGCTCAGGCTTCGCTAAATACTATTTCCTTGGATGCCTTCTCACTGCAAAACGGTGGGACCTACGCCGAGCTAAGTGGAAAGGCGCGCAGCGCTGAACAAATTCCGTTGTACCTACAAAAACTACGGGAAGATCCCAGTTTTGCGCATGTTCGTTTTGGTGTGCTCAATATGGAGCGCGATAAAGAATCCAGCGGTTTAATGCATTTTTCTTTGGCAAAGGCGAGGCCTTTGTCGGAGCGCAATGCTGCGGCCGCTGCAAGTCGGTTTGGCGTTCACGCGGTTAAGGTCGACCATTTATCGTTAACAGAATTAGGTGCGCAGGAAAAATCTAAGGAGAATAAACGCTAATGTCCGTCACTCTTGGTTTTCAGGCGCTTACGCAACTTAAGCAACTTAAGCAATTGCAGGAAAAAATTGATGCACGTATTTTACGCGAGCGTGCATTGATTTTTTTATCCGCCGTTGCGGTGCTATTTATGTTGTGGAATTTTATTATTCAAGCTCCAATCGATAATAAGCTGCAAGCCGCGCAGCTTCAATTGACTGATGTGAATGCGCAGCGCACCGCTGCACAGACACAAATCACCGCGGCAACACAGGCTTTGTTAAGCGACCCTAATCGTCTTAAAAAAGCGCAGATAACGCAACTGCAAGCCGATATAGCCGCGGTTGACGCGCAGCTGCAAAATACATCGCAGAGTTTAATTAACGCTGAACAACTGCCGCAAGTATTACAGGATGTTTTGCAAAAAACCTCACAACTAACTCTTTTAGAGGTTGTTACTCTACCTGCAGAGGAATTGCATATAGCGTCTGCGGATGAGCTTTCTGTGAATAAAGACACAAAGGTGAGCGCGGTTGGCGGCGAAAAAACTGGTACGAACAGCATCGGTATTTATCAGCACACGGTTGAATTGCGTGTTGCAGGCAATTATTTTCAAGTGATTCAATTTCTGCGCGCGTTAGAAGGTTTGCCGTGGCGCTTCTATTGGAAGGCGCTTGATTACCACGTGATGGAGTATCCGAATGCTGAAATTATTCTTAGGGTTTATACGTTAAGTTCTGAAGAGGGCTTGCTGGGTGTTTAATAAATTTTACCAATTATTTTGCTCGTGTTTAATTCTGTGTGGGTATTTCTTTACCTGCGAAAGCCGGGCGCAAGCTACCGCTGATCCTACTCGGCCTTTGCATGACACTCAGTCTTATTCTGGTGCTGGTGGCATCACCGTCCCGGGGAAAACAGGAATTCAGCTGACGAGTATTTTTTTTGGTAGCGGGAAAAAATCCGTCATTATCAACGGGCAAATACTTAGCGAAAACCAAACACTAAAAGGCATCGGCGCTACCGTAAAAAAAATTGAAGCAGACGCTGTTACCTTGCAGCAAGGCAATAAAATCTGGCGAATTGTGTTGAATAGAACGGTCGTTCGCCAATAATGTTTTTAGAAATTATCCACACTGCAGTTTTTTTGTAGCTACTTTTTAGAGCTTTTTTTTCGGAGCTTTTTTTGGAGCTATTTTTTTGGAGCTATGGCTATGCCATCACGATACACCTATTTATTTTTTTGCGGCGTTACTAAGGCCACGCTTTGCGTGGCGATTTTTGCTTTGAGCAGCTGCTCTAGTCACAGTGACAAACCCCTTACGGCTGAAAATGAAATCAACGGAATCATTCAGGAGCAGACGGCTCACGCCAAAAAAGTAGCTCAAGTCGCCGCCGAAAATGTCCCCGATGAAGTTACCCAAGCCTTGTTGGACAACACGGCGCTCAGCGCCAAGAGTGCTAAGAAATTCACGGAGCGTTTCGATGTGGCTGCGCGCGCGGTGCCTGCGAAGGATTTTTTTCTGGGTTTAGTTAACGGCACTGGAATCAATGTTGTTGTCCATCCTGATGTGACCGGCACAATTTCTCTGGAATTAAAAGATGTGACAATCGATGAGGTGTTGCGGGTAACACGGGATATCTGTGGGTTTGAATTCAAACAAGATCGCGGTATTTATACTATCTATGCAAATGCGTTACGCACAGAGGTATTTCATATTAACTATTTAGACGTGCAGCGTGTTGGTGTGTCTGATACGTCGGTGCTCATTGGTCGTGGGCAATCCAACAATAACAGTAATAACGGTGGAAGTAGCAATGGCAGCGGTGGGCAAACTAACTCTGGGGGTAACGAAGCAACAAACCTGCTCAGCATGCTTGAAAGTGCGGAAAAAAATAAATCGGCTAATACGGGTTCGCCTATAACCCCAGGTTCGCGTGTGCAAACCTTAAATCGAACGGATTTTTGGTCATCGTTGCATTCAACGATTGTATCTATCGTGGGGGGAGAAAATGAAAGCCGTTCTGTCACAGTATCGCCACAAGCGGGCATGATTGTAGTTAAGGCACTACCGAGTGAGCTGAGTGCTGTGCGCGAATTTTTAGAGCGCTCTGAACTAAGTGTGAAGCGTCAGGTAATTTTGGAAGCAAAAATTTTAGAAGTTCGTTTAAATGAGGGTTTTGAAGCTGGGGTTAATTGGAGTGCTATTAGCGGCAGGCTCGCCAACACGCAGAATATTGCCGATGGTATGCCAATCAACGGCGACGGAACCCTCGCGATGGTAAATGAATTTAGGTCGCTTACTGAGAACATCGTTACCACTAATTCCACCACGAACGTGGTAAGTAATTTAGCCGTTCCCTCACGCGAAGCCATAGGCGGAACATTCTCTTCACTGCTGCAAGTTCAAGATATTACCCAGCTGTTAAAACTCTTAGAAACGCAAGGCTCGGTACAGGTACTTTCTAGCCCTCGTGTGTCTACGGTCAATAATCAGAAAGCCGTTATTCGAGTGGGGTCTGATGAATACTTTGTGACAGGTATTTCAAATAACACGACCTCCAATGCAACTTCAATTTCAACCACCCCGAATATTGAGTTATCGCCCTTTTTTAGCGGAATATCTTTGGATGTTACGCCGCAGATATCGGAAGATGGTGAAGTTATTCTCCACATTCATCCGGTTGTTAGTGATGTTAGCGATCAACAAAAAGTATTTACAGTGGGCGATAAAAATTTCTCAATTCCGTTAGCGCTACGCGGTATTCGCGAATCAGACAGCATTGTAAAAGCGGGAAACGGCCAGGTGATAGTACTGGGTGGTTTAATGCAAGAAACAAAAAATAACACCGATGGCAAGCGACCTTTGTTGGGTGATATTCCAATTATTAATGCGCTGTTTCGCACTAAAGCAAAGGCTAAATCTAAAACGGAATTGGTCATCTTGTTGCGCCCTATAGTGGTTGATGATGGAGTTTGGAAAGATCAGTTGCAGCAGAGTCAAGAACGGTTAAAAAACATAGGCGATGCCTACAGAAAGCAATAATTTATTAACGAGGTTTCTGTAATTTATTAACGAGATTTCTATAATTTTTTACTGAGGTTTCTATGTATCGTCAGCACTTTGGAATAGGGGAGCATCCGTTTTCGCTGACGCCGGATACGCAATTTTTTTTCAACAGCGAAAATCATTGTCAAATATTAAGCACGGTATTTTTAGCGCTGCGGCACAGCGAGGGATTCGTGAAGATCGTAGGTGAAGTAGGTACTGGTAAAACATTATTGTGTCGTATGCTGTTAGCAGGTTTAGGTGACGGCTTCAAAACGGCTTATATTCCAAACCCTTATCTTACCCCAGAAGAACTAAAATGGTTTCTTGCCGAAGAACTGGGCATTATCTATTCGCCTGATATGCCTTCCTATCAGCTACTTAAAGAGATTAATGAGCGCTTAGTTGCTTTAGCGGAACAACAACGTCAGTTTGTGTTAGTCGTAGACGAAGCTCAAGCGATGCCGCGCGAAACTATTGAAGCACTGCGCTTGCTGACGAACTTAGAAACCGAAAAAAGTAAGTTGCTGCAAGTGGTGCTAATCGGTCAGCCTGAGCTAGACGAATTGTTAGACCGCCCAGATCTGCGGCAACTAAAACAGCGCATTGTTTTTTCAGAGTACCTGCAAGGCATCCCACGCAAAAAAATTGCTGAATATATTCGTTATCGCCTCGCTTCCGCTGGCTACAAAGGTGATTCATTGCTGACGGAATCTGCTATTGCACTGCTTTATCGCGCATCCGGTGGTGTGCCACGTCTAATCAATGTTATCGCGCACAAATCGCTACTGCTTGCCTATGGAGATAAAAGCGAACGCGTGACTCGCGCCCACGTTGCCTGTGCTGTCGCTAGTACACAAGAAAGTTTCTCGCTCGGCCGCCTCCTAGCGAAACGTCGATATTGGCTGTGGCCTAGCTTAATGACGGCGTTTTGCACAAGTGCCCTGTTATTCGGGCTGGCATTTTCGCATACGAGTAATCTGAAATCTTTTGAATGGCCAAGCACTGCATTTAATCACCCGGTAAGCATTAAGGAAATTAGCTCTTCTAAAAAAACTGAAATGCGTTTACCTGAAAATGCCGTGACTGATGAGAAACCTCAAATTGATACTAAATTTATCGGAGGTTCGAGTCTAAGCACTGAGGCTCAGTTGCAACGTCATTTAGCCGAATTATTGCTGCAAGCGAAGCGCGCACTCGTTGCCGATAAGCTTACCTTGCCAGTTGACGACAACGCTTTTGAATACTACAAAAAAATGCTGGCCCTTGCGCCAGGAAATCTTCAGGCGCGTGTGGGGTTTGAATTAATTGCGGCGCGTTATTTGGCCAAGGCAAAGCTTCAGTTTAATCGTGGTAATAGCATCCTTGCAGAAACTTTTATTGAGCGAGCAAATTTTGTGGCGCCGGATTTTATGCGTCAGCAGCCGCCATTGCATTCGGAGCCGAGTGCGCCGTCCGGTGAGAGTTTTTCTGAATCTATAATCACGTCAACCGATATTTCGCGAGTGCAACCAGCGGTAAAGTCCGAAGTCATTCCACCTTTTCACGTTACGGAAGCGGCAACGATTAGTATTGTTCCTAACGCGGCCCGGCAAGACGAGCTAGTGGCTAAAGAGGCGAGGGCTTTAATTCAGCAGAATAAAATGGCCCAAGCGGAAGATCTGCTAAAACGCTTTATCGCGAGCGAAACCATGCCGGTGCAATCGACGGAAGCTTTAGTTAGTTTCTATTTGCAGCAAGGTGATGTGCAGGCGGCGGAAGAATTGCTCAGCAAGGCACATTATGTTTCGCCTGTGGAAAAAGCAAAAATGAGCGCACAGCTATTAACTGCTCGCGGTGATAACTCGGCCGCAATCCATACTTTAGAAGAACACCTTTCTGCGGCAGACGATAACGAACAATACAGTGCTTTTTTAGCGAGCCTTTATCACAAGACCGGCCGATATCAACAATCTGTACTGAGCTATCAACGGTTGTTAAAGAGCTACGGTGAAAAGCCTGCATATTGGTTAGGTTTGGCGCTCGCGTTTGATGGTTTGACACAACCGGATAATGCACTACAAGCCTATCAGCGCTTGCGTGAATTTCCGCAGTTGCAGTTACCTGTAAAAGCCTATATTGATCAACGAATTGCAGCGTTGCGCGCGTATTAAAATCTGATTGGTAACGACTAAGTAAATAGGGCCCCGTCTTAAGTGAGAGAGTGATGACATTATCTAGCGCGCCAAAACGTATTCGACTGGGTGATTTGTTGGTCGAAAAGAAAATGATTACGGAATCGCAGTTGCAGCATGCGCTGCAAGAACAAAAGCTAAGCGGTCGTAAATTAGGTAATCAATTAGTTGAGTTGCACTACGTCGAGGAAAACGACCTGTTAAATTTGCTTTCCTCGCAGTTAGAAATTCCATTTATTCAGTTAAAGCAGTTTCGGTTCGATAGAGATTTGGTTCAAACCTTGCCTGAAACTAGCGCGCGTCGCTATCGTGTGGTGGTGTTGCGAGAAGAAGCAGACGGCCTCTTATTGGGGATGGCAGACCCCACGGATATTTTTTGTCTCGATGAGCTACAGCGCATCCTTAAAAAAAATCTTAAACCGGCGGTGGTGCGCGAATCTGAACTATTGGATGTGTTGGATATTGCCTATAGCCGCGCTAGCGAAATTGCGACTCTGGCGGGCGAGTTAGATGAAGAGTTGCAAGAATCCGCTGTGGATTTGGATGATTTTATTGCTCAGTCTGCGGATAGTGATGCACCTGTTGTAAAGCTCTTGAAAAAAATATTTGAGGAAGCGATTAATAACAAAGCCTCTGATATTCACATTGAACCGGACGAAAAAGTATTGCGAATTCGGAATCGTATCGACGGCGTGCTGATTGAACAAATCATGAATGAAAAGCGCATAGTATCAGCGTTAGTCGTACGTATTAAATTAATGGCCAATTTAGATATTTCAGAAAAACGTTTGCCGCAAGATGGTCGATTCAATCTAAAAATCAAACATCACAATATTGATGTACGTTTGTCGACTATGCCAGTTCAGTTTGGTGAATCGATTGTGATGCGGCTACTCGATCAAACTGGTGGCGTTCTGCCGTTAGACAGCGTGGGTATGCCGGCGCAAATGGTAGATCGTTTTCGTAAAGCCATCACACGTCCGCATGGTTTGGTGTTAGTGACAGGCCCCACCGGAAGCGGTAAAACCACGACTCTCTATGGCGCTTTAACGGAATTAAATAAACCACAGAAAAAAATTATCACGGTAGAGGACCCTGTTGAGTATCGTTTGCCGCGCATCAGCCAAGTACAGTTACACGAAAAAATTGGGTTAACGTTTGGTGCAGTGTTGCGTGCGGCCTTGCGCCAAGACCCAGACATTTTACTGGTTGGCGAAATTCGCGATGTGGAGTCGGCTGAAATAGCCCTACGTGCTTCTATGACGGGGCATATGGTGCTTTCTACGCTGCATACAAATGACGCTGTTACGTCGGCCTTGCGGTTAATTGATATTGGCGTTGACGGCTACCTAGTAGCAACGGCGCTCAAAGCAATAATTGCACAGCGTTTGGTGCGTCGCGTATGCAACAGCTGCACACAAGATTACACACCGGATGCTAGTGAGCTGCAGTTGTTGGCGACTGTGGGTAAGGGAAAAGATTTTTCTAGCGTTAAATTTCAATGCGGAAGTGGTTGCCCCCATTGCCACAACACGGGTTATCGTGGCCGTATTGGCGTATTTGAAATGTTGGAGCTTAATCAAGTGATGGCCGAAGCGTTGCGCAATTCCGATATTAACGCGTTTACCCACGCGGCTTATGCAAACCCCAATTTTATTACCTTAAGTGAAGCGGCGTTAACCTATGCGATTGACGGTGTTACCACGTTGGACGAAGTCATGAGTATTAGTGCGCAAATTGACGAATTAAATGAGTCTTAGTTTAAAAAATAGTAATTTAAAAAATTTTACTTTTAAAAAACGGTACTTTAAAAAATGTTACTTTATAAGACGGTAGTTTAAAAGACCGTAGCCTTAAAAATTCTGGTCTTAAAAATTCTAGTTAAAAAATTATTGGGTATTTATGGCAATTTTTCAATTTAAAGGG
>JAYWHF010000289.1:0-3713 GCA_043777855.1 Gammaproteobacteria bacterium
CAGAGTGTATTCCCCTCTGGCAGGCATTAGATCAAGCCGCCCACGACAATGGTCTTATGAATAGATGGGAAGGTGCCCTGGTTGTTTTGAGAGAAAATATCCTAATTGAAGCCACTATTCAAAACCATGGATATTCACCCTTAGTCCATTCTTTGGGCATCCAGTTATCCAAAACCGTGTTTCTAAATAAAAAGGGGCATCCTGTAGCGGTCTCCGAGCCGCTTGATACGATCCAGGCTAAATTTTTTGCTTTAACACCTGTTGTGCTGGTGTCATTGAGTATAGATGGGGCACCCATTCATGGTGTTCAGATGATTCCTTATGCGAAGACCATAGACATAGCGCCAGCACTTACGACGCTCTGGACCGATTGCGTTGCGCTGCTAGGTGTTCCCGATATAGTCAAAATTAACCGGCGTTTGAGCGCTCTTGTCGAAAATTTGCCATTAATTTTCGACAAGTCTGCTCCGAATATTGTAGTGGTTGATGGTAAGGATCGTCGGCACTCAGCGAACGTCAATGCAGCGCAGAACCCCTTCTTTTTCGGGCCTGACAAACCAGTCTATTCGTTGGTGGAAATTAATAAGAACTTGATCAAAACGTTCGACTGGACGAGTGATAAAAATAAACGCATGACTTATAGTGTTCTGAAGAAACGAATTCCCGTGTTATTCACGCCATCCGGGACATCTTTAATGATCGATTCAAGCTGTATTTACCACTACGAAGGGACAGGAATAACGTATTCCTCTATTTCTCAAGAGGGTTTTACCTACAATAATTTGCCCTATTATGTGTTGGGCGGAAATGAAATTGTGGGGTATCAATCGTCAGTCATTGACGATGATTGGTTCCGCGGCGTGCTTCAGTCATTACCCATCACCAACGCCGAGTTGGCGATTATTCTAGGCTGCACCACCAACAATGTCGTGCAGTATCTAGGCAAGAAAGCGCCCCTAGGTAGTCATTCCTTCTGGAAATTGTCTGAATTACTAAACCTTCGCTTTGATCAGGACATTGACAATGAACCGCCCTATATTTCCTTCTTCGGTCCATTGTTGCTCACACCCAAAACGCCCAAGCAATTTATTGCTGCTTATAATTCCGTTACGCGTGGCGGCGATTTGAATGTTGCGTATGAAATGGTGTGCTTCAATACCAGTAGTCCATATCGTTACGTGATTGTGGAGGCTTATTTCGATTTTTATGTCTTCCGATTTGAACTCGACTGGAAATCCTGTGAAGCCATCACTTCAGAAAAACTGATTAACTTTGACGGTGCTATCTATGTCAAATCTTCTATTTTTATGAAAATAGAAGATCTGTGTGATGAGGTTATTTTCCAACCGGAAAACTACCTAACCTTGTTGAAGAATTTCTTCTTGCCTTGGAAAGAGGTCACAGGAGTTGATGAAAGGACAGTAGACTACTGGGTTGACTCCACGCTTTGATATTCCAGTTTTACCAAGTTGTGGTGGAATATATGTTGGGTGACAGAAAGTATCAATAAGTTACGTGTTGGACTTATTCTCAAAATGACGCCGATTTCTGAGCTTTATTTTGAGGAAAAGAAAATTTATACATTTGTATTCATTGACGTTTTTTGATTTCCTATGGATGAAAATTCGATTTTGACTTAAATTATTGTGTTGCTCAGGTTGAATTAAAAAGGAAGCTCCGAGTAAACAAATATCGCTCTGGTAATTCCCCGCGCCTTTAAACGAGAAACGACTTCTTTACCCATCTCGGTTAAATATTCTTGCTCATCACCCGTTTGGACAACCAGATCATATGTTTCACAAAGATAGGAATAATTTCCGCTTTCTTCCATTTGGAAGGTTATTCCATGGCAATTGGCAGAGCTGCGATATCCGCCATTCGCAACTGCCTCGAGGTCTATTTCCGAGATGATATCGGCAATTGCTTGTTTAACAAACAACAGCCTGGTTTGAACCTCAATGAGGTGATCGCGAAAATGTGGTAACTGTTCCAACTCAGCCTTGACAGCGGCTTGCAGTCGGGCGATTTCAGGTATTTCCGAATAGTTTGTTGTTTTATCAGATTGCATATTAGATACCTAATTTATGTAATTAGACGACGGAGTATTAAATTCAACTCCGCAACTGCCATGCCGATCCCTGCTCCCTGCGAAAGCTAAGATGAGAGTATTACAGCCATTTTCCAATCTCGCTTCTTTTTCAGCTTAATCGATGTGCATGGAAAATCTTCTTCATAACTTGTCGCGGTAGAAACTTTACACCTCGTTTTTTGCACTCTGCGAGACTTAATATATAACGATCAAAATCCTTGGAATCTGCATCAGCGTTAACTTTTCTATTTATGCGCATCATCTCATCGGCGTACTTGGCTATATTTTCAAGATGCTCACTCTGAGATTTTGGCAAATACGGCTTTACGTTGTTATCAACATAACGAAGTACTTGTGCTGGCCATATTTCTGTTACGTTACTCATTTTCCAATCACTTAAATTTATTTTCCTACTTCGAATGAACCGTTGATGCACTTTTACATTGCCAACGTCAGAAATTGCCTTTAGCAGACCGATACCAAGTATCAAATGCAAGGTTGATGAGCACTGGGAGCACCCACGTTGCCACTGGGTATAAAATAAATAGTACAATTCCGCGTGAGAGCCACTCGCTATCACTGATGAGATCGTTCCCGCCAACAATCCATGTATCTTTTACCGTAAGCGCCAGACAAGCCGTGCAAAAAAGCAGTATGAAAGTCGACAGCGTCAAGTTGATTTTTGCCATGTAGTGACTTGCAATAAATAGCCGTTGCATCAACGGCGGCATTTTCGGGTAATCTTTCACAATACGCGTGCCCCAAGCGTTGTCTTTATATTCTTCAAACATTTTCATTTTCCCATGTCATGATGCATATGCCTTATGAGGGGCTAAGGAACAAATCTTGCAGAAGTAATATGCCACCCTTGAAACTTGTCTCCAATTTTTTCACAACCGGTAACGTCACCTTTTCCTTGAGGATCTAGAATGTGGGTGGAGTCATCCGCTCTACCATGATTTGACGATGTGACAACTTCTAATCTTTTAAACGGATGAGAATTGTATACGCGTACGTCCATTCTTTTCTTAGATACAGGGCTACACACATCATTCCTCTCAGTTACAAAAATTGGATAATCTATAGGACTTTCTAATTCAGGAAATGTAGCGTCATCTGATGGGTAGTAAGCACCTTCAATTACAAACGATTGATCGATAACTGTGGCATCAGCGCCAACTCTCCATTTAGTACAGCCTACGGATTTCGCCTCTCCAGGTAGCAGAAGGTAGCCTCGTGCCGGTGTGGGATATACATATCGGCCCTTGGCTCCACTTGAGTTTAAATATTCAAACCCTCCACTTAAGGAATTAGCCACAACATTTGCAATTACTCTTGCGTTTTTATTTTCATTTTTAACAAAATATCGTACGCCACCTTGATATCCACAAGAATTACCTGAGATTAAAACAACATCCGTTGCAGGCAAAAGGTCCGCCTTTAAAGGTGTATTAATGGTCGCCCTTTTCGTTGAAGTGCAGCTTACTAACATAATCGCCAATATTAAAAAAAATCTTGAATAAAACATATGGCGGATTCAACTGCGAAGTGCATAACTCAACCCGCATAGAAAAAGAGATCAGCTACCTGTAAGCTCGTCGCTTTTTCTCCGGCAAGAGATATG
>JAYWHF010000290.1:0-3701 GCA_043777855.1 Gammaproteobacteria bacterium
CCATTCCCTCTTTTTCCATCGCATCTGCCAGCGCGCGTATGCCGAGGCCAGACGTATTTTCAGAGCGGAAATCTTCGTCGATAATGACAATGGGAAAACGAAATTTCATAGAGGTCTCCAGACAGAGTTAGGGCCAGTGAATACACCAGAATTGTAGTTGCTTTTTTGGCCGCTTCCACGGCAATCGGCCAAGACAAAAAACAACCGACAAACACTGAGAAATTGTGCAGCGGATTTTCGCAGATATCAGAGGAATGTGGGGAGAAAAAAAGCCAAGAATTGCACTTAATGCAAAATTAATGATTCCGCGGTTAATTGCTGGCCTATTACCTGCCTATTCATCTACTTAGCTATTCACCGATCTACTTACTACCTAATCACTTATAAACCCCCTGAGCCTGTAAGCGCGAGGCAGAAACCTTAAAGGTAGTTACAAGCTCGTTGACGACCGCCGCTGCGCGCTTACGCGATAACTCAACGAATTGCTCATCAATACCATTCTCACAACAATATTCTCAATATTGAATTCATTTTGGCAAAAATCTAAGCCACAGAAACCCCAAGGTTCCCGCCGTTAGTGATGCAAGTAATACCGCAATTTTTGACGCCGTAATAATTTCATTGGCGCCAGCAAAAGCAAGGTTAGTAATAAATATCGACATGGTAAAACCTATGCCGCCCAACAAACCCGCGCCAAAAATACTTTTCCAGCCCAAGCCCTGTGGTAATTTGCAAAGACCAAGGCTCACCGCCATAAAACAAAACAAGGTAATGCCAAGGGGTTTACCTACTAATAAACCCAGCGCAATGCCAATGCTGTTTGTACTTGCCAAATCTTGCGCCCACGTTGAGCCTAAAACAACCCCGGTATTGGCCAGCGCGAATATCGGCAAAATAATAAATGCTACCGGCTTATGGAGAATATGCTCAAGCCGATGCGACGGAGACTCTTCATCATCCGCTTTAGCCGAGAAGGGAATCACAAAAGCGAGCAGCACACCGGTAATAGTCGCGTGTACGCCAGACTTCAACATAAAAAACCACATCAATGCACCGCCTATTAAATAAGGTGCTAGTAACATCACGCGGAAAACTTTATTACATAAAATCAGCACCACCAATACTAAAACAACGCCCATCAAATACAACATGGAAACTTTTGCCGTATAAAAAATGGCGATGACAATGATGGCCCCCAAGTCATCCATTACGGCCAGTGCGGTCAGAAATATTTTGAGCGATATAGGAACACGGCTACCAAGCAATGCGAGCACACCCAATGCAAATGCAATATCTGTTGCCATTGGGATTCCCATACCGGCCTGCGTATCTGTCCCTGAATTAAGCGCAAAATGAATCAATGCCGGGCAAGCGATACCGCCTAAAGCAGCCGCTATAGGTAAGAGCGCATTTTTAAAATTTGATAGCTCGCCGTTGTAGAGTTCACGCTCAAGCTCCAAGCCAATAAACAGAAAAAAAATCGCCATCAGGCCATCATTAACCCAATGTTCAATAGACATACCTGCAAAAGTTGCGCGCCAAACGCCCGCGTAACCTTGACCAAAAACAGAGTTCGCTATCACCAATGAAATCAGCGTGCAGAAGATAAGCACTATGCCGCTCGATTTTTCTGATTCAAAAAAATTCGAAAAAGTTTTTGACGTTGGGTAATGTTGAAAAGCCATAAATTACACCTCTACAAATCTACTACCAGCCTTTCGCTTTTAGCGCGGGATACGCAGACGCACATCATACCTTCAGCTCGATCTAGATCGCTTAGCACCTGATCACGATGATCCACTTCACCGTCGAGAACTTTTACCGTACAAGTTCCACAATCACCCACACAACAATCAAAGTTTACGGAAATACCCGCATCTCGCAAAGCCGTCAATATAGATTGATCTTGTGCAACGTAAATTAGTTTTTTAGATTTAACTAATTCCACAAAAAGTGGGCCGTCGTTTGTCGAACTTGCTGAGCTAAATTGCTCGCATTGAATTCGATCTTTAGCAACACCGAATAGCGTTGCGGAAGTATAAACTGCATCAATTAATGTTAGCGGGCCGCACACATAAAATAATGCGTTGTGTGGCGCGTCGGCAACCACCTGCATTACATCGAAGCGTTTATTTTCATCGGCGGGGTATGCAAAAAAATTTGCGCCCAACTCATGACTCAAGCATTCGCTAAACGCCATTTCTTTTAAACTGCGCCCCGCATAATGCAATTGCACACGACGGCCACGAGCTACTAGCACTTGCACCATGGGTTTGATCGGCGTTATGCCTATCCCCCCGGCTATTAATATGGCGGGGCTATTGTCGGCATGTAACTGGAACTGATTAACAGGCGGCTCACAATTCAACCGCAGCCCGACGGTATAATTATCATGAATCGACAGCGAGCCGCCGCGTCCGCTAGCATCTTTTAGAACGGCGATTTCGTAAAAATCACGGTCCGCGGGATTCGAGCAAATAGAATAATGACGCAATTCAATTTTGCCGTCGCTTAGCAATACGGGCACTTGCAAATGACTTCCCGCAAAAAGAAAGGGTAACTCTTTCCCGTGAGGATCGCGCAATTCATAAGCGCGCACGCGAGGTGTTAACTCGCGGATTCCAACGATCACGAGTGGCAACAGCCCCTTGCCTAGCTCAGTTGGCACAGCCGGCTTTGGTGGTAGCGTCAACTCTGCTGCACGCTTCTTCGCAGCGCTGTTCTTATCGCCTCCATTTACCACAGTTATTATTTTTTTCATGGGAATATCATCACTGAGTTTTTCGAATAGAGGGCTTTCATTCTATCGTGGCATTGCTCTTTGTCAGCGGTTTAATTCAACGCTCTGACTAGCCGACTCAAGCTTGACGCTGGCATTAGTGTAGCTGGCTTAAATATCGACGCACAAAACAACGCGGCTTGCATCGCGTTAAGGTCTATTAGATACTCATACACAAAGCAAGCTTGTTTAGTTGTGAGTATTGACGATTGCATTATTTACTCCTGCCAAATTCGCTTTTGTAGATGCATACAAGTTATCTGCTTTTCGTGCTTTCGAGAATATCTAAATATTTTTCATATGCCGGGTAATCGCTGTCGCTAGGCCGCGCCTGTTCGTAAATTTCTTTGAGCTTCAGCGCTAGATTATCCATTTGAACAAGCATTTCGCCTGCGTTATTTCTGGCATCTTCATCGCTGCCATCCACTTCAATTTGTAATTTATCGAGTTCAATTTCAGTCAACCGAATAAGATTTAATACGTCCGCCAAACTTAACATTTTTAAGCCTACCAAGTCTCAAACTGAAGGTCGGTAAAATTATGCGGACGTTACAGTTTTTTTAGTAACTCATTGTAAGGGCAGTGGTTGCTTCCTTCTGTCCACTGAAGTTCGTACATCTCCTGAAGCTTTCCCGCTATGAGACCGATATGAACTGAAAAATCAGCGGCATCATTTGACAGCTCTTCATTCTCTGAATTGATTTGCATATGTAATTCGGCGTCTTCTTTTTCAATAAGTCTAACCAATGTTGCAAGTTCCGATAAACTAAAAGCCATGTTATTTCTCCGCTACTAAAGCTGGAATAATTTTATCAAGAAGCATTAAATGGCGGATTCAACTGCGAAGTGCATAACTCAACCCGCATAGAAAAAGAGATCAGCTACCTGTAAGCTCGTCGCTTTTTCTCCGGCAAGAGATATG
>JAYWHF010000291.1:0-3698 GCA_043777855.1 Gammaproteobacteria bacterium
CCTCGTCACCTTTTTTAAGTTTGCCAAGCTCAATCCAAGCCCTTAACACCAACACAAGCGCATCTAAGCCATTTGCTACACCAATGCAATGCTTTACACCACACCATTCGGAATAGTTTTTCTCAAAACCCTCCAGCTCCTTCCCCATAATATACCAACCAGAATCAACAACTCTGGAACAGGCTTCATTAAGTTCATTGCGATATTGTTGATTTACAAGCTTAAGATCGAGAAAATTTATCATTTTATCCCATTGGAGGTATTTAATTGTTGCGAGAATTTTGTCACCGACGATAAAATTAAATCAGGAGCATACTGTTTTAATTTTTCTTCGACCATAAACCCCGTCAATACAGCACAAGTACGGAGACCTAGCGATTTACCTTCTATTATATCCTTACCCATGTCACCTACTAACCAGTCTTCTTTACTGAGATTCAAAACTTCAGAAAAAATCAATTCTGATTTTGTTCTTAATTGCTGCGTAACCAACACTTTAACAAAAAAATCCTTCAGCTCTAATGATTCAAGCTGTTTTATTGTGCTTTCATGAAACTGTCGGGCGGTACATAAATAAATATCGGCCTCCTTTTTAATTGAAATTAAAAAATCTTTAACTCCGGGCAACAAGGTATCATATTCAAGATACTCTTGTTGTTCGATTAAACCCATCCAATCACAATTAAACCGCTCTAATTTCGCCTTTTTAAACCCAAACTTTTCTTCTAAAATATTAACATTAGACTTCCCTTCAAATTTGTAACTCCAGTACTCATCAAATGTGAATGTTGATTGCGGGATCAAATAACAGAAAAGCTTGTAAAGCCGAAGCTTTGAATCAATTAAGGTACCATCAAGATCAAATATTATCTTCACGTAATGCAACCATATAGTTATATTCAGTCAACAATCCTGTCATAAAGTCTGTTTCTGATTGCAGTAAACTAGAACGTAGCAAACTGTTATCGAAAATCAAGCTTCTGGCAGCACCTACTGATTCTTTAAAAATAACATCTGTGTTTTTATCGCTAATTTTAATTATTGCAGAAACTAAATCTCTAATGCTAATTGAATTGCCTGAAACTATATTTACAATATCTGAACATCGCACCCGATCAATAGAGTTCACAATTGCCGCTATTACATCATCAATATAAATGAAACTTCGCAACTCTAAACCATTCCCCCAAATCTCTACAGGCTTCCCATTTATTACGTTGTCAATAGTAATGGGAATAATTTTTTTATATGCTTCCTCTCCCGGCCCATACACATGCCCAACTCTTAGCGTCTGACATTGAATTTTATTTTTCACTGCAAATGCTTTTACTAATTTTTCGCAATAGTACTTAGATGCCCCATAAAGACTAATGGGATCAATCGCAGTAGATTCAGAAGTAATCTCAGCGCTTGCATAAACATCTAAAGTACTTATATTTACTATTTTCTTTAATTTTTTGAATGGTAATGATAGCAATTGCTCTGTGAAATAAACATTATCGTTACATTGCTTGATAAGATTAGCGTCAATAGCGTTTTTTGGAGTGAATGCACCTGCATGAATCACCAACTCAACATCAGAAACATCATAAGAACCAATATCTAAATCGCGATAATTTTTATAAACAATACAATCAAAACTCGCAATAGCCTTAAACGTTACCAAGCAAATTTTTTCTTTCCCATAGATACTGACTAGCTTCTCTAAAAGCCTTTTTCCTATAAATCCACTTGAGCCCGTCAGAAGTATTTTCATAAAAACATAATTTCTTTTTTAATGATTTCTGCCGTTACAAGCTTTGGCGCCGTGTCCATACCACGCACCCACAACAAAGAAGACTCTAGTGGATTGATAAGATTTTCTGGCACATTTTCCATTTCATTTAAGGCTATGCATTTAAATATTTCGGGGAAATTTATACCTGCCTCTGTAAAAAATCGAACCGTGGTGAAAAACCTTGAAATATTAATTTCAGTAGGATTTGGAATACCATTTTTATCGTACGCCATATCTACACCAAAAATACCATGGGGTTTTGCAGACACAGCTTTTACAGAATTAATTGCCACATCAGTTACGTCTTGATCGCTAACTGTTATGCCAACCTTTGTCACTCCAGTAACACCTGATATGGCACGATTGCCGTGAGTCCAACCTTGCCTTGCTCTTGCTTGTGCGACAACAAGCTTGCCTTCATTCCAAATAGAAAGCCATGTTACGGTTTTTGGGGTTAGCATCTCTGCAGCAACAAAATCGCCCCAACCTTTATAATGATCTATCCATGCCTTAGCTAATGCAAAATCATTTGTTGGCAACGCGCCTTTACCTCCGCCGCCAATAGAACTAGCACGCAACCAAATTTTTCCATCATCATCCGCCAATGTAGCAAATGCCATTTGTAAATCTGCAACATTATTTATTTCAATGTTTTTAGGGACCTTTACACCTGAATTAAGAAAAGCCAAATACGACTTATATTTATGCACACACATATCAATTACATCATGTTCAGGCATAAACAATTTGGTGCCGGTTACCTGAATTTCATCGCGAAGTAGAGAAGCATGATATATTTCTAAATCATTCTGAAAATGAACAAGATCAGGCTTTTCTTTATCTATTACTTTTAACAAACACTCTTTATATTCAGCTGTATCAGCATAAGGAACATAATATTTTTTTTGTGCTAGTGAGAGTATTAAATCGCTAGGTTCGGAACCCATTCCAATCACTTTATTATTTGGATTCTGAAGCAAAGAATAAATAACACCTTCAGATGGCGCACCACCAGCTCCTGCAATTAAAATCTTAGCCACCACTTACCTCCTCAATAAATTTATCAAATGATCTTATGTAATCTGTTTCATCATAATATTCACTTGCCAGTACGAGCAATACACAATCACTGCTAAAATTGTGCATTTCCCTCCAAACCATATTTCCAATACACAATCCATTCGTAGGGTTATCGAGAAGCACTTCTTCCTTAACAACACCATTTGACAATATAAATTCGCATGAACCTTTTACACATATTGCAACCTGTTGCAACTTTTTATGAGCGTGGAACCCTCGAGCAACATCTGTTTTTGTATTATAAAGATAATAAATACGTTTAACTTCAAATGGTATATTCTTATTGCTTTCGAGAGAGATTAAAGACCCTCGCTCATCACCCAACTGATTAAAATCAATTAGCTTAATTAAACTCATATCCGCTCCGCCAATAAACTCTGTAAATATTGGCCGTAACTATTTTTGCTTAGCATTTTTGCAGCTTGGAGCAACTCTACCTCACTAAGCCATTTATTATTAAAAGCAATCTCTTCTAAACAAGCAATTTTATAACCTTGGCGATGTTCAATCGTTTGTACAAACATACTCGCCTCAAGCAAGCTTTCATGAGTTCCAGTATCAAGCCATGCAAAACCACGACCCAATAATTCAACATGTAAATCGCCACGATCAAGATACGCTTGATTAATGGAAGTAATTTCTAATTCACCACGTTCAGATGGCTTAACTTGTTTTGCAATTTCTACTACGGAATTATCGTAAAAATAAAGACCGGTTACCGCAAAATTTGACTTTGGTTTTGTAGGTTTTTCTTCAATCGAAATGGCTTTAAATTCCGCATTAAATTCAACCACACCAAAACGTTCTGGATCTTTTACTTGGTAACCAAAAACTGTTGCAC
>JAYWHF010000292.1:0-3694 GCA_043777855.1 Gammaproteobacteria bacterium
GCTCGACAGTAACCTAAAAGCACTCTGTACCACCTCACGGAAAGATGCCGATAAATCAGAATGATTGAGAAACCCATGCCCCTTTACACAGAATATCGCCGTTATCCACAACTTAGTTTATGCACCCTTCTCATAGTGCTATTGGGTCTTTTAGGTGGATTCTTTCTGCTTTATAACAGCAGTAAAAATCAGCAAATAAATATAGAACGCTACGGCCAAATGCTGGCTGTCAGCAGCGCTCGCCAAGCGGTTGATGCCACCCTGACCCAAGATATGGTCAGCTTGCAAGCCATTCTTCAGGATGTAGCCAAATACCCAAATGTGATAGGGACTACGCTCCATAACGTCGACAATAAATTACTTGTGCAAAGTGGCTACAAGCCCAAACAGAATTCACAAGGTAGGCGCTATAGTTTTACGGCGCCGGTTGCACTGCACAATAATGTTGTTGGATATTTGGAAGTAACGCTCGAAGTGCCGCGTTATTCGCCGCACGATATTTTATTCTTTGTTTATTGGGTGCTGGCCACCATGAGCGCACTGCTTATTATCTGGCGCTCGATTTACGGTCAGTGGTGGTCTTCAGTGCGCGATAAATTTCCGACGGCTAATGCAATTGTGACAGCAGTAGTAGAAAAACTGCCGACAATCCCAGAAGCGCTACTCGAAGATACTGACGAACAAGAGGCAGAGCGTGAAGCAGATTCTCCGCCGTTACAAACAACAGTGCGCCTTACTATCCAACTACTGAACATAACTAAACTTTATCAACAACTTAACAGCGAAGGCTTTGGCGTTGTTATAAATCGTTTTGAAAAACAACTGACTATATTGCTCAGCCTTTACAACGGACAGAAGAAAGTGTTTGCAGGCGAAACACTCATTATTGACTTCACAGGTATGGAACTTCACGACTGTAGTTTTCGAGCACTGTGTTGCGCAAAAATACTCATGAACATGACCGCAAGAAATCCCAGCCCGCGGCTGCAGCTTGCGGCAACGATTCAACCCCTTGCCGTTGCGCCACTGACGACAGCTAAAAATACGGCCCCTACCACTGAGCAACAGGAATACAAACTCACTGAGCCCGCAAAAGATCCAATGCTACTTAACGATTTCATTGTACAGTTCAATAACTCCATTACCCCCATTAAGAACGAAATACTCATTAGCCAAAGCTTGGTGGATAACACGCTACGGGACCACGCTGATGTTGACAACCTCCACGGCAAGCTCATCAGTATCAAAGCGCCCTACAGCGAGCACTTGGCCAAGCAAGAGGAACAGCTACTCTTGCAGTAACTTTCTGTCACAATTCTGCAACCTCAACATCACGCCACTGTCATCAAATAGTCATAGCCTTAGCGTTGAGTAACTTTAAGGCCATGATCCCATGCTTAATATTGAACAATCAGTTGTTAATAAGTTTCCCGGCTTTGCAACTCAGGCCCCTATCATCCGCAACTCTACATTGTCGATATTGCGTAAGCTCACCCGCGAACAAGAAATTAATACATTTCTGCTAGAAAATCAGGGCATTAAAGGCATTGATTTTATTGATCGAATTTTTGATTACTTCGATTTCAGCTACAGTATTTCTCAGCGCGAACGCGGCAACATACCCGCACAGGGCCGCTTAATTATTATTGCCAACCACCCGATTGGATCGCTCGATGGGTTAGCACTCTTACGCTTAGTCAGCGAAGTACGCCGCGATGTAAAAATTATCGCCAATGATTTACTCATGGCTTTCACGCCCTTGCACGAGCTACTGCTACCACTGGACAACATGACTCGCAGCGCCTACAAACAGAGTTATAAAAATATTTTAACCGCGCTAGAAAATGAGCAGGCCGTCATTATTTTCCCCGCGGGTGAAGTATCGCGAGCAAGCCCTCAGGGTATCCGCGACGGCAAGTGGCAAGCAGGGTTCTTGCATTTCGCACGAAAAGCAAACGCACCACTCTTACCAATTTTTATTTCAGCGAAAAACTCGCTATTGTTTTACAGCGCATCAATGATCTTTAAACCACTCGCCACCGCTTTACTGGCGCATGAAATGTTTAACAAGCGTTCAGCCGAAATTAAATTTCGCGTGGGCGAGGTGATTCCCCACCATGCACTAGAATCAAACCAGCTCGCCGACAAGCCGTTAATAAAACGCTTGAAGAAACATCTTTATAAAATAGGTAATGGCAAGAAATCTATTTTTGTAACGGAAAAAACTATCGCACACCCAGAAGACAGTATTTCTCTAAAGCAAGAATTAAAAACGGCACATAGAATTGGTAGCACGCGCGACAATCATCAGATCTATTTATGCAGCTATCAACAACACCCCGCCGTATTGCGCGAAATTGGCCGCTTACGCGAGCAGACATTTCGCAAAGTAGGCGAAGGCACGGGCAGCCGTCGCGATCTGGATAAATTTGATCACTATTACCGCCACCTTATTTTGTGGGACGATGACAAGCTAACCATTGCCGGCGCCTATCGCTTGGGCGAAGTAGACACCATCTTACAAAAGAAGGGGCTTAAGGGTTTATACACGGCCGATTTATTTAATTTCCATCCAGAAGCCACACCCATGCTTGAACAGTCGCTCGAACTCGGCCGCAGTTTTGTTCATCCTAACTATTGGGGAAAAGCGAGTTTGGATTATCTCTGGCAGGGCTTAGGCGCTTATTTACAACATCATCCCAACATTCGATTTGTCTTTGGCCCAGTCAGCATGAGCGCGCAATATCCTAAGTCTTTGCGTGATCTACTGGTGTTTTATTATGAGCGCTATTACCGCCATGCGGATTCATTAGCGGATGGTAAACATCCTCGCGAAATAGAAGAAAGCGCGCTGATAGAATTGCAACGTAACTTCGCCAAGCTTACTCGAGTGGAGGGCTTCGAGTTAATGCAGCAAGAATTTACTCGGCTAGGCTGTAAAATTCCCGTGCTCTATAAACAATATGCAGCGCTCTATGAAGAAGGTGGTTATCAGGCATTAGCATTTAGTGTTGACACAGAATTTGGCAGCTGTGTCGACGGGCTTTTTGTCGGCGACTTGACCCAGATGAAAACAGCCAAACGCGCACGCTATCTAACACCCGACAAAGCATAAATTACCGAAGCCTCTGTTGTCATACGTTCAGTCCCTGAAGACTTCATGGTAAGCTCGCGGCATTCACGGCCGACACGAGCTTCTCCATGCATCAATACAAACACATTCATATCCTCGGCATTTGCGGTACCTTTATGGGTAGCCTCGCACAACTCGCAAAAGATTTAGGCTACCGAGTTACCGGCAGCGACGACCATGTTTATCCGCCCATGAGCACCCAGCTTGAAACAGCGGGCATCGAACTCATGCAAGGTTTTGACCCCACGCATCTGCAACCAGCACCCGATCTAGTTATCATCGGCAACGCCATGAGCCGGGGCAATTCCGCGGTGGAGTATGTTCTCAGCCAAGGCATAGCTTACACCTCCGGCCCACAGTGGTTGCATGACAATGTACTGCCCGGAAAGTGGGTGCTCGCGGTGGCCGGCACGCACGGCAAAACCACCACGAGCTCCATGCTCGCATGGATCTTAGAATTCGCCGGCATGGCGCCCGGTTACTTAATTGGCGGCGTAACCAACAACTTTTCTACATCAGCACGCTTGGGGTCAACGCCATTTTTTGTGGTGGAAGCCGATG
>JAYWHF010000293.1:0-3692 GCA_043777855.1 Gammaproteobacteria bacterium
CTGACTGTGCCCGGCAAAGGGCCAGAAAAGCAAGATTGTATGATTAATCGCGCGCTTAAACTTAATCCAAATGCGCGGGTAGTACATCGCTTAGACCAGGCTACATCTGGCATTGTGATGTTTCCGCTAAATTACATGTGCCTTCGCTTACTCACCAAACAATTTGAAACGCGAGGCATACATAAACACTACGTCGCGGTAGTTGCGGGCCTCATGGCCCAAGATAAAGGAGATGTCGAATTACCTTTAATTTGCGATTGGCCAAACCGACCTTTACAAAAAGTTTGTTTTGCCAGCGGCAAGCCTGCTCATACTCGCTACTCCGTATTGCAGCGAGACGTCGTTAACAATTGCACCAAAGTTTTGCTTGAACCGGTCAGCGGACGAACGCATCAATTGCGTGTTCACATGCTGAGTTTGGGCCACCCGATCATTGGTGATCAACTCTATTCACCACCAGAAATCCACGCAAAGGCCCCGCGCCTACTGTTGCACGCACAGCACATTGAACTCATACATCCGATAACGGGAGAAAAGGTTGTGGTGGAATCTAAGGCGACATTTTAGTGAGGCTATAATCGCGACCGAGTGATCAAATTAAACTTTCACCACGTAAGAATTTCGCGTAAAAATTTTGCAAAATTTTATCGACATCGGCCTGTACATTAACCAACGCCTGCCCCGCATTGATCAATGCATAACGCCCCGGCGCGGCGCAGGCCCGAGCACCGTAAACGCCACGAACACGCTCAAAGAAAGCAATCGTTTCATTTTCAAAACGATCCAACTCACCGCGTTCACGCGCACGATGTAATCCTTGCTCAACATCAATATCTAACATCAAGGTTAAGTCCGGGCGCAGCTCTCCCTGCACCAGCGTTTCTAACTGAGCAATAACCTCCACATTCAGCCCTCTACCACCCCCCTGATACGCATAGGTAGCATCTGTAAATCGGTCACAGAGCACCCAAGCGCCACGCGCGAGCGCAGGTTTTATAACCTGCTGCAGATGTTGCGCTCGTGCCGCAAATACCAACAATAACTCCGCCGTTTCATCAACAGATTCATCGCGCCTCGCCAATAATAAACCACGAATTTCTTCGGCCAGTGGAGTCCCCCCCGGCTCACGGCTAACAACAACTTCTATACCACGAGAAATAAGCCAATTCTGAACATAGGCGAGATTTGTACTCTTGCCCACACCTTCAGTGCCTTCAATGGTAAGAAATTTGCCCGGCCGCATAAACCACTCGCTATAAAAAAAATTAATAGACAGAAAGTTCCTTCACCCTCAGTGAGCGCGTATCATACCTTCTTTTTTAACAACGGAGCTTTAACATGATTACTTTGCATACAAATTACGGCGACATCGGTATCGAATTGGATTTCGATAAGGCGCCAAACACGGCCGCAAACTTTAAACAATATGCCGAAGAAGGTTTCTACACGGGTACTGTTTTCCATCGCGTCATTGAAGGTTTTATGGTTCAAGGCGGCGGTATGACCGAAGATATGGAACAGAAAAAAACCCGCGACCAAATTCAAAACGAAGCTGATAACGGCTTAAAAAATATCGTCGGCACGCTTGCCATGGCGCGTACCAGCGACCCACACAGTGCCACCGGACAATTTTTTATCAACGTGAAAGACAATGGCTTTTTAAATCACAGCGCCAAAACGTCTCAAGGTTGGGGCTACTGTGTATTCGGTAAAGTTACTGAAGGAATGGATGTTGTTAGAAAAATTGAGGCCGTGAAAACTGGCAGCAAGGGTCATCACCAAGACGTACCCAAAGAAGCGGTTATTATTCAAAATGTGACCGTTGCTGAATAAGATTATTTACTCCCTATGCATACACTTTTTATTTCGGATTTGCATTTGCACGAATCACGCCCGCAGATAACGCGGGCGTTTTTTCAGCTGCTGCAGACACAAACAAAAGATCTAGAAGCTCTTTATATTCTCGGTGATTTCTTCGATGCTTGGATTGGCGATGACGATGATGCACTATTGAATGCACAAGTTGCCGGTGAACTTAAAAAATTAAGTGCGCGCGGTACACGCCTATTTTTAATGCATGGCAATCGCGATTTTTTAATCGGAAATCAGTTTGCCACGCAAGCAGGTGCTAGGTTAATTGCCGAAGGTACCCTCATCAACTTATACGGAACCCCTACCCTTTTGCTGCATGGCGATAGCCTTTGTACCGGCGACCTAGATTATATGAAGTTTCGCCACCAAGTGCGCTCGGCGCAATGGCAACAACAAATACTCGCGCAACCATTAAGCACCCGTCGCGCGCTGGCAGCGCAAATGCGCGAAAAAAGCCAGACGATGAATAGTTTAAAAGCCGATGATATTTTGGATGTCACGCCGAGTGAAGTCATCCGAGTCATGCAGGAAGCCGGTGTCACACGTTTGATTCACGGGCACACTCATCGGCCCGCGCGTCACGCGCTGCAGGTCAAGGGTGTTCCAGCGGAAAGAATTGTACTCGGCGATTGGCATGAACTCGCGTGGGCAATACACGCCTCTCAACATAAGCTGGAATTAATTCACTGGAATATCGACAACATATTACCCATTGATTAGCATTTTTTTAACAGCTTTCTCTACTAATTCTTGATCCCTCACACAGTTATTTGTTTAGATTCCGAGAAAGACATCATGATGCTAATTATTGTTATAAATAGTTTTCTTGTCGCAACTGCCATACTTATACATTTTGAAGTGCTCAACTTAATGAGCAGCATTATTCCAAAACTGCCTGTACAACGACGCTTGCGTATTTTATTTGGCATTTTCGGCGCACTCGTGGCGCATGTATTAGAGATTTGGTTGTTTGCTTTTGGCTACTTTCTGATGATACCGACAGAAAAATTCGGTGTGCTTCTGGGTAATTTTGATAATAGCCTGCTGGATTGCGCTTATTTTTCTTTTACCTGCTACACCTCGCTCGGTTTCGGCGACATTCAACCTATGGGTAACTTACGGTTTTTGAGTGGGTTAGAGGCACTGACCGGGTTGGTACTGATTGCGTGGACATCCTCGTTCATGTTTATAGAAATGCAGAAGTTGTGGAAACAACAATAACAGCAACAACAACAATAACAATAACAAAATTAAAGCACAAAAAAGGCGATCCGCATTAACAGATCGCCTTTTTTAGTTTAAACATTTAATCCATCAAAAAAATTTCAATAATTTTTTACATTTATCTAACGTAGCACCACTACCTCGTTTTGCGACAATGTCAATGTACCTGTACCTGCCGAAACGTTTACAACATCTGAACCTACTTTGCTTGTGTATGCTCCCGTGGCTAAGCACAAGTTGGGTACGGTAATTGTCGTTTGAGCGCCGCGGTTTAGCGCGACTACCGCACAGTCTGAACCTTCCTGACGTTGGAACACCAACACATCCGCTGTCGACCAGCGTTCTGCATAAGTGCCACGCTGAATCGCGGGGCTATTTTTACGTAGATTTGCCAGCGAACTAATCAAGGTGAATGCAGGCGTAGTTTGGCTGAACGATGGCATTTGTTCGCGGTTGAAGGGATCATGGCCCATTTCGCCGTCATTATTCGCGGCGAACCATGTAGCATTTTGTTCAGTGCCGTAATAAATAGTTGGAATGCCGGGCAGCGTCATAACCAAAGCCATTCCTATATTTTGCCGTGCATCCGCAAACGC
>JAYWHF010000294.1:0-3678 GCA_043777855.1 Gammaproteobacteria bacterium
CCTTTTTCCTACCCTACCACCAACGTGATGAACAGAAGGCGGCGAGCAATGGAATATTAATTTACAGCATCTTTCAAAGATTTACCGGCTTTAAAACCAGGAACCTTAGATGCGGCTATCTGTATTTCTTTGCCAGTTTGGGGGTTTCGACCAGCGCGCGCGGCGCGCTCCTTAACCGAAAATGTTCCAAAGCCAACCAACACAACAGAGTCCCCACTTTGCAGAGCGCCCGTAATACTTTCTACTACTGCATCCAAAGCGCGCCCAGCTGCTGCTTTTGGAATATCTGCTGATGCGGCAACTGCTTCTATAAGTTCAGTTTTATTCACACGTAACCCCTTTCTGATTATATTCGTTAAACTAAATCGTGCAATCACTCAGTTAAAAAGCAATTAGCACCGCGGACACATAAAAATTATTTCGATTTATACCAACTGAAAACTTAAGGGTCAAGGAAACATCCGACTTTCTGCTGCGCAATTTGAATTTAGTACATTTTATAGTCGTCATCCGTGACGATCTTGGGTCATTTCAACACGATTTAATAAATCGCCACTTTAGTGAGTACTGATCCTCGCCGACTCAGATTCTTTCGCTTCTTTTTGCAGCGCGCGGTATTCCTCATCTGAAAGTGGTTTTGGCATACGTTGCAACGCAAGCTCCAATACCTCGTCAATCCATTGCACAGGCTTGATCATTAAATCCTCTTTGATATTGGCCGGAATTTCTTTTAAATCTCGCTCATTACCTGCAGGTATGATGACGGTTTTTATACCACCTCGGTGTGCAGCCAAGAGCTTTTCTTTCAAGCCACCTATGCGCAAAACTTCTCCGCGCAGAGTAATCTCGCCGGTCATAGCAACGTCTGCTCGGACTGGGATTCCCGTTTGAACAGATACCAATGCGGTACACATAGCAACACCCGCACTAGGGCCATCTTTCGGTGTCGCACCTTCAGGCACGTGAATGTGAATATCAACTTTCTCATGGTAATCCGGCGCGATGCCGAGTACTTGAGAACGTGATCTCACCACCGTAATTGCGGCTTGAATAGATTCTTGCATCACATCACCGAGCGAACCGGTTTTAATAATTCGCCCTTTGCCTGGCACTGCAGAAGACTCAATAGTTAACAATTCACCGCCAACTTGTGTCCAAGCCAGACCAGTAACTTGTCCAATTTGGTCTTTCACTTCAGCCTTACCATAATCAAATTTGCGCACACCCAACAAATCTTCTAGCACTGAAGAGTCAACAATATCCGTTGTTAAGTGCTTTTCTTTTACATGTTTTGTCACCACCTTGCGGCATAGCTTGGCTATTTCACGCTCGAGCCCACGCACGCCAGCTTCTCGTGTGTAGTAACGTACGATGTCGCGAATAGCCTCAGATTTAATATCCACCTCATTCTCTTTCAAACCGTTAGCTTTCATTTGTTTTGGAATGAGATAGCGCGCAGCAATACTGAGCTTTTCGTCTTCTGTGTACCCCGGAATGCGGATTACCTCCAAACGGTCCAGCAAAGGTCCGGGAATATTCATCGAGTTTGAGGTGCATACGAACATAACGTCCGACAGATCGTAATCCACTTCCAAGTAATGATCGCTAAACTGGTGATTCTGCTCTGGATCTAGTACCTCCAACAGTGCCGATGCAGGATCACCGCGATTGTCCATTCCCATTTTGTCGATTTCATCAAGCAAAAATAATGGATTTTTTACGCCAACCTTGGCCATTTTTTGAATCAGCTTTCCCGGCAGAGAGCCTATATAAGTACGCCTATGGCCACGAATCTCAGCTTCATCTCTTACACCACCGAGGGCCATGCGCACGAACTCGCGATTGGTAGCTCGCGCAATAGATTCTCCTAATGATGTTTTACCAACACCAGGGGGCCCAACCAAACATAAAATTGGACCTTTAATTTTTTTGACCCGTTGCTGTACAGCCAGATACTCGAGAATTCTCTCTTTCACTTCATCGAGACCGAAATGGTCTTTATTAAGTACCTCTTCAGCGCGAAGTAGATCGTGACGTACCTTGCTGCGTTTCGCCCACGGAACTTTCACCATCCAATCGATGTATGATCGCAGCACAGAGGCTTCTGCCGACATTGGCGACATCATCTTCAGTTTGGCGGCCTCGGCACGGGTTTTCTCTGCGGCATCTTTTGGCATATTAGCCGCAATAATTTTTCGTTCAATTTCATCAACCTCTGTTGCGTCCTCGCCCATTTCGCCGAGCTCTTTTTGAATCGCTTTTATCTGCTCATTCAAATAATACTCGCGCTGGCTTTTCTCCATTTGTTTTTTAACACGACCACGTATTTTCTTTTCTACATGAAACACATCAACTTCGGTATCCATCAACCCAAGCAAATGATCGAGCCGCTCGCGCACGTCTATGATTTCCAGAATCGCTTGCTTCTGCGGTAGTTCGAGTGAAATGTGTGCAGATATCGTGTCAGCCAGCCGACCCGGATCATCAATTCCAGAAAGGGATGTAATGACTTCAGCAGGTACCTTCTTGCTAAGGTTAACGTACTGTTCAAACTGTGCAATGGCGGCTGACACCATTGCGTGCGCTTCAGAGCCAGAAACCCCGACTTCGGTTAAGGGACTTATTTCCGCACGAAAATAAATATCCAAATCATCAATTTTTTCTATCCTCGCGCGAGCCTTCCCCTCAATGAGAACTTTTACGGTCCCATCAGGAAGCTTCAGCAATTGTAAAATTGAGGCGATGGTTCCGATACTGTAAAGATCATCAGGGGTGGGGTCATCAACAGATGGGTTCTTTTGAGCGACGAGGAGCACTTGCTTATCCGCCACCATTGCTTTTTCGAGCGCTTCGATGGACTTCTGACGCCCAACGAAGAGTGGAGTCACCATATGTGGATAAACGACCACATCTCGCAGAGGCAACAGGGGCAACTCATTCGAAGTAGATGAAGCAAAAATTTTCGTTTCCATTAGGCATCCTCTTTAACGTGAAGTAAAAACCTCAACAACATGCTCAGAGCTTGGGGAACATTTTTTTAATTACAAGTTTACAGCGGGCAAATAAATAAAAAAGAGCGCCATTACACTTGAAGCAAAGGCGCTCTTTTCAAACTAACAACTACTTAGTTGCAAGGCAAACTATTCTGCGGTCTTGGCCAATTTTTCAGGATTCTCGTAAACCAATAATGGTTCGGATTCACCTTTTATAACTGACTCGTCCACTACCACCTTGACGACATTGTCTTCGGAAGGAATTCGATACATAGTGTCCAAGAGTACATTTTCCATAATTGAACGCAAACCTCGCGCACCGGTTTTACGCTCCATCGCACGCGAGGCTATAGCTTCAAGCGCATCTGGACGGAAATCTATGGTGACACCTTCCATCTCGAAGAGGCGAGCATACTGCTTAGTTAGGGCGTTGCGAGGCTCTGTCAATATTTGTACAAGTGCGGCCTTATCCAACTCATCCAACGTTGCAAGCACCGGCAAACGACCAACAAACTCTGGTATCAAACCATATTTCACCAAATCTTCAGGTTCAAGATCGCGAAGCGTTTCACCAAAATTGCGCTTCTCGTCCTTACTTTTTACTTCTGCGGAAAAACCTATTCCACCTTTTTCCGAACGATCCCGAATGACTTTATCCAAACCGGCAAAGGCTCCGCCACAAATA